>DAOTXA010000147.1:0-6143 GCA_034435595.1 Anaerolineae bacterium
GAAATGCTGATCACTGAAATGCTATTTTTGAGCCATTGTCAGATGTGTAAACAATCAATTTCGGTTATTCAAACACAACTAGCAATCACGGTAAACTTGTTTTACTGCTTGTACAATATGGTCTGATGAAAGCCCGTATTTGACGAACAGATCATCAGGATCGCCCGATTCGGCATATTTATCCATGACTGCTACATATGCCATTGGTACAGGGTGGTTAAGGGTAACGACTTGGGCGACGGCTGCACCCAGCCCCCCCACAACGCTGTGTTCCTCAGCCGTGACGATGCCGCCTGTTTCACGAGCAGCTTTCACAATGGCATCCTGATCAATCGGCTTGACAGTATGCATATCGAGTACACGCGCTTCTATTCCGTTCTCGCTCAGTTTATGCGCCGCCTCTAAAGCAACAGCCACCATCAGACCGCAGCCAATAATGGTAACATCATCACCGGAGCGAATCTGAATCGCTTTGCCAAGCTCAAAATCCTGTTTCTCGTTATAAATGCGCGGCACGTCGGGTCTTCCGGTACGCAGATATACAGGCCCATCATGCTCTAACATCGCGCCTGTCGCCCACTTTGCCGATATATCGTCTGCGGGGACAAGTACCGTAAAGTTTGGAAACGAAGCTGCCAGCGCCAGGTCTTCAATTGCCATCTGACTGGGTCCGTCTTCGCCCAGGCTGATGCCACTATGGGAACCAACCAGTTTGACGTTCAAACGCGGATAAGCGATGCCCATTCGTATCTGGTCATAGGCGTTGCCCAGCAGAAACGAGGCAAAGCTAGCGGCAACGGCTTGCTTTCCAGACGCTGCCAATCCGCTTGTCACACCAATCATATTGCTCTCTGCAATACCCAGATTGAAGAACCGATCAGGATATGCCGACTTGAAATGATGCGTTCGTGTTGAATTGCTTACATCACCATCAATCACGACGATATTGTTGTTTTCCGCGCCGAGTGCTTTCAGTGTTTGACCAAAAGCATCGCGTGTTGCTGAGCCGTATTCCAGCCCGATAGCCTTGCCAATATCCATTGAGCTACGCTCCTTCCAGTTCTACATATATCTCATCCAACTCTGCCAGTGCGATCTTTGCCTCTTCTTTTGATAAGGCTTTGCCGTGCAGCCGGTTAATGTCATTTGCTTCAAATGGCGAGAGACCTTTACCCTTTTTCGTATGGGCAATGATAATTTGAGGCTGCCCGGTTACGCTTTTCATCATCTCCAGGCTACCCACCACCGCCTGCATATCATGACCGTCGATTTCATGGGCATACCAGCCGAATGCCCGCCACTTTTCTCTAAGTGGGGTCAGAACCGGCATAACGTCCTCGACCGACCCAGTCTGCTGAAAACGGTTGTAATCTAGGATCAAGGTCAGGTTATCGACCCTGTATTTGGCGGCTGCCATTGCTGCCTCCCAGATTTGGCCCTCATCTGCCTCGCCATCACCGATCAGAACGTAAACTCGATATTTGAGTCCATCCAATCGGGCAGCCAGAGCGTGTCCCAGACCGATTGATAAGCCTTGACCGAGCGACCCGGTTGAGGCTTCAACGCCGGGTAATACCTGCATATTAGGGTGGCCTTCTACCGGGCTGCCAGTCTGACGGAGCGTGGGTAGCAAGGATGGCTCGAAAAATCCAGCTTCCGCTAAAGTTACGTAGAGGCCTGGCACACCATGCCCTTTGCTGAGGATAAAGCGATCTCGTTCAGGCCAGCCGGGGCGAAGCGGATCATGATGCATAACTCCGCTGAAGTATAGCCCTGTCAGTATGTCGATCATGGACAGTGAACTAGATGGATGTCCTGAACCTGCCTGGGTGGTTATGTCGATGATCTGTTTACTCAGCTTATGGGATATGTGTCTTAGCTCTGTTACAGCGCGTTTGTATGGCTCTGCCATGTGATTCACTGGAGATCTCCCGTTTATTTCATTTCATTGACTCGATTTGATGGGCTATTCAATCTAACTACAATCTATGTTTACACATAGCTTAACGAACTGGACGGCACACTGACATCGGTGAGGGAGTTAGCGGTGTATGGGGCGATTGACCTATTTTTGAGGCTGCATATTGTGGCTGAGGGGTCGTAAACCACGACCTATGTTGTCGCAAGTTGTAGATCAACGTTGTTCAATAGTTGTGCATTTATAGCGACAACCACCGTGCTAAGTGACATGAGCGCTGCACCTACCGCCGGTGATAGGATAAAACCGAGGGGAGCCAGGATGCCTGCTGCAAGGGGAATAGCAAACACGTTATAACCCGCTGCCCAGATCAGATTCTGGATCATTTTGCGATACGTTGCATGACTAAGCGCAAAGATTTTCACAACATCCAAGGGGTCACTTTGTACCAGGATGATCCCAGCCGACTCAATCGCTACATCGGTACCGCTCCCAATCGCAACGCCGACATCAGCGCGGGCCAGGGCCGGGGCATCATTGACGCCATCACCGACCATCACGACGGATTTGCCGTCCTTTTGAAGGTTAGCAATCTTCTGGTCTTTGTGCTCAGGCAGCACCTCGGCAAAGATGGTATCAATGCCGAGTTCGCGTGCGACTGAATCTGCCACTTGCTGGCTGTCCCCGGTCAGCATGGCTACCTCAATTTTCATATCATGCAGGCGTTGGATCGCTTGTTTGCTCTTTTCCCGGATAACATCCGCCAGGGCAAAGGCGGCAGCCAATTCATTGTTGATCACCAGAAAGATGACCGTTTGCGCTTTGTCGTTCGCGGAAGAGCGAAAGTCACTCAGATTCCCAGTAGGTTCGATTTCCAGCATGTCCAACAATCGCGGGCCACCGATATGAACATCATCACCATTGTATTTCGCCTTGATCCCGCGCCCTTTAATGGCTTCAAAATCGCTCACCTCAGCGTATTCAACCTCGGATTCCTCCGCCTTCTGGCGGATGCCGCGTGCGATGGGATGCTCGGAATCACGTTCAATACCTGCTGCCAGTGCAAGTGCCTGGTCTTCTTCCCAACCATCAGCGGTCTGCATGTCAGCCACACCAAACCGTCCTTCAGTCAGTGTGCCGGTCTTATCAAATACCACCGTGTCAATTCGTCGCGCTTCTTCAAGCGCCAGTCGATCCCGAATGAGAATACCGTTCTTCGCCCCGATCGCTGTGCTGATGGCAACCACGAGCGGGATTGCCAGGCCTAATGCATGAGGACAGGCAATAACCAACACAGTAGCGACTCTTTGAACCACCTGAATGTCAAGACCGATGGCAATCACCCAGACCACAGCCGTAACGATTGCCGCACCGACTGCAATATAAAACAACCAGCTTGCAGCCTTATCCGCCAGGATTTGTGTCTGCGATTTGCTGTTCTGGGCATCTTCAACCAGGCGTGTAATCCCCGCCAATGCGGTCTCATCGCCTGTCGCGGTCACACGCACCTGCAAACTGCCATCACCATTAATCGTGCCTCCAATTACCTTATCACCTTCGGTCTTTTCAACGGGTTGAGATTCGCCCGTTATCATGGCCTCGTTCAGTTCCGACTGACCTTCAACAATCTGCCCATCCGCCGGGACGCTGGCACCAGGTCGTACCAGGACGAGATCACCGTTATGTAGATCGGCGACCTTGACCGTTTCGGTCTCGCCCATATCTCCGATAAGCTCCGCTGTGTCTGGCATAAGCTTTGCCAGTTCATCCAGCGCACCGGATGCTTGGCGGACACTCCGCATTTCCATCCAGTGGCCCAAAAGCATGACATCAATCAGGGTTGCCATTTCCCAGAAGAAGCGTTTCCCTGTCCCGGTCAGCAGCGCAAACAGGCTGTAGGCAAAGGCAACCGTGATCGCCAATGAGATCAAGGTCATCATACCGGGTTCGCGGCTGCGTATCTCCGGCACCGCCATTTGCAGAAATGGCAATCCGCCGTAGACGAAAATCACAATGGCAAATGCAGGGCCTATAAAATCACTGCCGGTGAATTCCGGTAACGTAAATCCGAACCAATCTTGAATGGTCGGGCTAAACAGCAACACCGGTATGGTCAGTATCAGACTCGCCCAGAATCGGTTGCGAAACATGATTTCATGGGATTGATGATTATGCTGCATATTATAGGAAAGTCCTCCCGGTTATTGACAATTCACGAACGATCAACGTAATGCGCAGTTCTCATGTTCGTATTCAACCGCTATAGTCACGTGTTCTAAATCAAGTTCATCGACCATCTCCAGCGCCCGATGGCGAATGCGAACCACTTCATCATTAGGGGTATTGTTGTCCACCACTAGGTGCGTGGTGAACACATTATGCTCTCCATCCAATGACCACAGGTGCGTATGGTGCAAAGACACTACGCCACAAATCTCATGAAGATTTCGCCGAATGTTTTCAAGGTTCATACCCTTGGGTGCCGCCTGTAAGATTAACCTTGCGGACTCGCGCAGCCGCCCTATCACGTTCACCAGAATATAGGTGGCAATCAAAATTGATAGGATCGGATCAAGAATTGGCAAGTCAACGAAGATGGAAACCAAACCCACAATCAACACAGCCACCCATCCAAGAACGTCTTCAATCAAATGAAGCCCAACAACCCGTGCGTTGGACGATTGGTTCTTCCGAAGTCTATAAGCTGCGAATCCAGCCTGTCGCCGAGGTCATGCACGGAATCAGAGAGGATGGCGATGCTGTTTATCAATATGCCACCAAGAACCCCCAAAATCGCAAAGTACAGGAGAGTAAAGGCGAGTTTCAGATCATCGATGTTTTCGTGATTGTGGTTGTGAGACAACAGGCATCCTTAAAATCAGAAAAGTTATATATATTACTTATAATTTCACTAGATCATAAACAGCGTACTTTACGTCAACTTGCATGACCTTCCAGTTTAGTTTATTGACTAGGGACATTATAATCGACCAAGTAAAAGCCAAAAACGACCATGTGCTCCAACATACACTAGGTCAAATGGCCCACTTGATCTCACTCGGCTGACCAATTTTTGCAAGCTATATGCATGTATATATTAGACTGCTGTAACTTGATGTTCATCCGATATGATTATACTCTGTGTGCCAAGGTATCCCACTCACTGTCCAGTGTATCTGGGTGCATTCGGAAATGGGGGCGAGAATCTTGATTGTCCGCAATGGGATAAACCCCATTGCTAGAAAAAGCTCTCAAATCGAATAAACTCAGCTAAAAAATCTAGCCGACGGGTTTCATCCGTCGGCGGATAAACAACATTTCACAATCTTGCCCCTAAATCCGAATACACCCGTGTATCTCAACCATCGATATAATTAATGATCTTCGAGTGTTGTGAGAGCCTAAAATTACCTTAAACACGCCAGCTTTAGATTGCAGAGTTCATAGAGTCACAAAAGGACTTTAAGGGCTACTACCTGCCCCTATCTCAACCGGCTCAACTCAAATTTACCGACTTGTGAGCAAGTTTTGTGGGGGTAGGTGATTTTTTGAAAACGTGCAACTGTGCCTGTCTCAGGTTGTGCCGCCTGTGCCAGACCCTGTTGGCGAATCGATATGAGAGCGATTTTGAGGGAAAATGGGGCGATATAGTCCCATTTTTTGTCTCAAATTGTGTTGAGGAGATCAGCCATGACCCTTCACCCGCGCTACATTCCCGACGTGCCCGAAACCACTGCTCAGGTCGCAAAAGCAGCATTCTGCAAAGGCAACCGCTACGTGGGTACGCTGGCGGCGTTGATTGTGTCGCTGGTGGGGAGTGTGTGGTGGCTGTTCGCTTTATTGCGCCGCTGGACGCTATGAAGGCTTGTCCGGTAAAAAAATGGTCAAATCGAAGCAACGGGTACACTTTTTGACACTATCCTCGCGTGTTGCTGCCCCGCTTGGCATTCAAAATACCAGGCTACATCTTGCCTGTCCACTGGAAGGGACAGAAAAGCAGACTCTTTACGACCTCTTTAGCAGGTCGGCAGGGTATAGCCATAGGTGTACAATTTGTGCCTGAACCTATGGCGGGCGAAGTTTGCCGCGAACCGATGTTTCATCACTGAACTTTAACCGGATTGCTTTTGGAGTTTCACATTTTAATCCGGTAACCAATTGCGGGCGGAGACATGGCTCCGCACCCTACACAAAATAATGTGTTGTAGGGGAGTACCCGCGTGTG
>DAOTXA010000148.1:0-6414 GCA_034435595.1 Anaerolineae bacterium
ACTCCGGTGCCAGAAACCAGTGCCCGAACACCTCTTTTTCCCAGAACATGCCCGTAATCGTCACCAGCCACATGATCGCAATTTTGACCAGCACACTTATGTTGGCGATCTGGTAGCCGCTGCCGGTATCCAGATAGTGAATGATGAGTCCGGCGCTGACCACAAATGTGATCAGTTGCAGCGGCGCGAGAATGACCTGCACCAGTGTCCACTTGCTGTTGTTGCGCCGTTCCATCTGTTCGGGCGTATATTTGCTCATCCTGCTATCCCCTCATGCGCCATGTGTGCGAATGTTTGTATAAATTGTAAACAGATCGCTTACAGGCCGCAGGTGTTGAACGTCCTATACGCTACGGTGTGCTTTGTCAGGCTTTGGGGATGGGCGGTGGTCTAAACCAGGTTGGCGGTATCTTCCCGCGTTGAACGATATAATGCGAAAAACACACCATACAGGACCATCATCCATGCCCGATATTCAACTTCCACCCTATCACGGCAGTCCCGTCTATCCGCCACGCCCCGCGCCCGACGATCTGGTCGTTAGTCAAAGTGTGGTCTATCGCGTGACGCCGCAGCGCCGCCTCGTCATGGATATATACTGGCGCAATACGGATACGCCCGCGCCGTTGATGATCTGGATACACGGAGGTGGGTTCCGGCAGGGAACGCATAACGGATCGGTCCCGGCACTACATCTGCTGGATCGCGGCTATGCGGTCGCCAGCATTACGTATCGCCTTAGCGGTGAGGCTATTTTCCCCGAACCAATGAAAGACGTGAAGGCGGCGGTGCGCTGGTTACGCGCCCATGCGCATCACTATAATTTTGACCCGGAACGCTTTTCTGCGTGGGGTGGGTCAGCAGGCGGGTACTTCGCACATATGCTGGCGCTGACCGGGCACACTGACGTATTCGATGATGGCGACCATCTGGACGTATCCGGCGCGATACAGGCGGCGTGTTCGTGGTGCGGCCCGACGGATTTATCGCGCCGGATGGAGTTCCCGCCGGGGGTGACACCACTTCACGATTATAATGCCCCCGAAAGCATCATTTCGAGATTTCTGGGCGGCATGGTTAAAGAAATTCCTGAACAGGCGCGGCGGTCGAATCCAGTGACGTATGTGCGTAGCGATGTCGCTCCGGTGCTATTTTTGCATGGCGAGGTCGATAACGCTGTCTCGGTCAAGCAAAGCCAACTGCTATATGAGGCCATGATCAACGCCGGGGCGACCGCCGAGATTGAGACGTTCCCGACGCTGACGCATACGTTTTACCAGAATGACGAGCAATACGAGTATGTGTTGAATCGCACAGCGGACTTTCTGGACGCGCAGTTGGGGAACCAATAGGGGTGCTATAGCCCCTTTTCCTCATGATGATGATGATGATGTGCAGGGAAAAGGGGCTTTAGACATCACACACTACTCTCGCGTGTACTCGTTATCCACGATGCGCATGATGCCGAGCGGATTGTCGCGCTTGAGGGCATCGGGCAGCAGTTCGTCGGGTAGATTCTGGAAGGCGACCGGGCGCATGAAGCGTTTAATCGCTGTCATGCCGACTGAAGTCGTGCCGGGTGCAGTCGTCGCCGGATACGGTCCACCGTGTTGCATACTGTGGACGACTTCAACCCCGGTCGGGTAGCCGTTGAGGATGACACGCCCCACTTTCTCACGCAGCGTATCAAACACCGGAGCCGCGTCATCGTACTCGCTTTCGTCGGCGTGGACGGTTGCCGTCAGGTTGCCTTCAAGGTGCTGTAAAGAGTCGAGCAGTTCGTCCATCGTTTCGCAGCGCACGAACAGACTCACCGGGCCGAAGTGCTCGGTTTGTAACGTGCCATCTGCGCGGAAGCTGCTGGCGTCACTCTCCAAAATCGTGTTGGGATAGGTGAACCCGGCTTCGACCGTTTTTGCGCCCTGTGCGGAAAGTGTCACGCCGTCGACGCCCGCCGTCACGGGGACAGTCTTTTCGAGTGCGCCCTCAATGGCGGCGTTCAAGAGTGTGCCGGATGGTTTTTCACTCATCTTCGCGTTGACTGACTGCACGAACGCCTGCGTGTCCTCGTTTTCCAGCAGAAACACCAGCCCCGGATTGGTGCAGAACTGCCCGGTTCCCAGTGTAATTGAGTTGACGAGGCCGTCGGCGAGGGTGCCAGCACGGGTTTTGAGTGCATCCGGCAGAATCACCACCGGGTTAATGCTGCCCATTTCCGCGTATACGGGGATGGGATGCGAGCGCTGGTTCGCGGTGTCAAAGATGGCGCGTCCGCCGCGTGTCGATCCTGTGAATCCGATTGCCGCCAGCAGCGGATGCTTAACGAGTGCCTGCCCGATTTCAACCGTACTACCTTGAATAAACGAAAAGAATCCGCGTGGAAACCCGCTTTTCTCTACAGCACGGGTGAGGGCCTGCGCGACGAGTTCCCCGGTTGCCGGGTGGCTGGGATGCGACTTGACGATGACCGGGCATCCGGCGGCAAACGCAGACGCGGTATCGCCGCCAGCGACGCTAAAGGCCAACGGGAAGTTGCTCGCGCCGAATACACCAACCGGGCCAATCGGAAGCAACATCCGGCGAATATCGGCGCGGGGTAGCGGTTCACGGTCGGGCATGGCAGTGTCGATGATGGCCTCGACATACGATCCTTCGCGCAGCAGGGCGGCGAAGGCACGCAACTGACTCACGGTGCGCCCGCGTTCCCCGGTTAGTCGCGGTAGGCCGAGTCCGGTTTCGGCATCGCAGGTTTCGAGCAGTTCATCGCCCACCGCCATGATTTCTTCGGCAGCCATGTCAAGAAAATCTGCGATTTTGGCGGCGGAATACAGGCGAGTTTCCTGAAAGGCGGTCGCGGCGGCGCTAACGGCGCGGTCGATTTCGTTGAGATTGGCGTTGTGGAATTCGGTAGGCAGGGCTTCACGGGTGCGCGGGTTCGCCGCCTGGAATCTGTCTTGAGACGGCGCGGCGAGTTCCCCGGCAATAATGCTAAGTCCGGTCAATGGCATGTTAGATTTCGCTCCTATTTTGCAATGGGCATGTTCGCCTCGATTGTGGACGGTCTACCTGCAATTGGCAAGGGCTGCACACCACACTCACCCGCCGATTCTCACCCGGCGGGTTGATTCCCCTATATCGCGTAAGGTTCGTGTGCTAGACTGCCCCGCAGAAAGCCAATTAGGACTTTCGCTTGAGATATTTTTCACAACACAATCAATCTATGTTTTCCCGGCGGGCTGCAAGAATGCCGCCCCTACGAAAATGCAGAATATAATGCAGGGGCGCGATTTTTCGCGCTCGTGAGACACAAAGCGAAAGTCCTACCAATGTTGATTATTCTCAGGGTTTGTTATGCAGACATCTCCCGCACAACCCGCAGACAACAAATCGCTGCGCTCGCTGGTGTTTCTGGTACTTGGGCTGGCGACGGTCGCGCTGATTCTGACCGCTATCCTGCGCGGCGGCGGCGACCCGGCGACCAATCTGCGCATCTTCACTACACGTTTTCTCGGCATTTTCATCGAAGCAGTGCCCTTTTTGCTGCTGGGATCGTTCGTTAGTGGCTTGATCGAGGTCTACGTGCGGCGCGAGGATATCGTGCGTATCGTGCCTAAAAACCCGATTCTCGCACCTGTGGTCGGCTCCCTGCTCGGATTCGCGTTCCCGGTGTGTGAATGCGGTGTCGTCCCGGTCACGCGGCGGCTGTTCACAAAGGGCCTGCCGATGTCGGTCGGCGTGGCGTTTTTGCTGGCGGCCCCGGTCGTCAACCCGATTGTGCTGGTCAGCACCTACGCTGCCTTTGGCGACATCGCGCCGGAAATCGTGCCCTGGCGCTTCGGGATTACGATTGTGGTCGCGGTCGGTGTCGGGATCGTGTTCGCGCTCAGTGCCCGCCCGCAGGAAATTCTAAAACCAATTTCGATGGGTGCGGTCATGGGCGGCAGCGGGGATGACTCTCCCAAACTCAAGCGCCCGGCGAATGCGCAACTCAAATCGCCGCGCCGCAACAACTTCATCACACAGATGCAATCCGCATTGCAAACGGGCAGCAACGAGTTCTTCGAGATGGGGCGCTTTCTGGTGATTGGCTGTGCGCTGGCAGCAGCTATGCAAACGCTCGTGCCGCAAAATGCACTGACCAGCCTCGGTGAGGGTCCGCTGCTGTCGGTGATTGTGATGCAGGCGCTGGCTTTTATCCTCAGCGTATGCTCGACGGTAGACTCGTTCCTCGCGCTAACGTTCTACGGCGCGTTCCCCGGCGGGTCGGTGCTGGCTTTCCTGACCTTTGGGCCGATGGTCGATATCAAGTCTACGCTGATGTTTATCGGCGTGTTTAAGCCGAAGGCGGTCGCCACGTTAATCTTGCTGCCGCTGCTAATGACCATGTTGATCGCGGTGTGGATGAACCTATACATGGCGATATAATGGCCTTTGACACTTTTTCGCGTCGTGATCATCGTAAAAGAGGTGCTAAGATTTCAACCATTTTCCTACCCTTCCCCCCATTCGTGGGGGTATATTTATAGGTGGATTTGTGCTAGAATATAGGTTCTAATCAAAGGGTATTTTCACCCCTGCGGGAATGTTCCGAAAGACCAATTCACGCACAGCCGACCAATCTACAATCCGAGAGGAGTTCCCCTAAATGGCAGGTTTCCAGCAGACAATTATCATCGGTAATGTGGGCCGCGACCCGGAAATGCGCTATACGCAAAGCGGTGTCCCGGTATGTAGCTTTAGTGTCGCCGTCACCGAGCGGTGGAACGACCGTCAGACCAACGAACGCCGCGAAAAAACGAACTGGTATCGTATATCATGCTGGCGCGGGCTGGCAGAAACCGCCAATCAGTACGTGCGCAAGGGAATGCAGATTATGATTTCCGGCACAGTCGAGGCGAGTTCATTCATGGGGCAGGACGGTCAGCCACGAGCCACGCTCGAACTGACCGCCCGTGATATGCAGTTCCTCGGCAGTCGCGGCGATAACTTCGACGCGCCGCAGCGTGAAGAAGGCGGTAGTAACCGTGGTGGCGAGGACGACTTCGCGCCGCCGCCCCGCAACATGGAAGATATTCCGTTCTAAGGCAGCAGGTCCGCCACGTTTACAATCTTGATACATGTTGATCGTAAGCCGCTTCTTTATTGGGAAGCGGCTTACGTTTTTCATAACTTTTGCCAATATATATTTACAGTGTGAAAACAAACTGAATTCTTTGTAGCATCTGTCAATATCTGCACACTATTCATGGACCTTGTGCCTACTCGCCCTATATGATGGAACTGTCCCACGATGGATAATTCTTGTCACAGATTGATAGTAAAGCACAATCCTATGAGCAGCAGGACAATAAAATACTATTGGGAGGATGATGAACAGACCATCTTGCGGATCAACTACGCCAAAGACTGGAACGTTCGGGATTATGAAATCGTTATGCTGGAAACCATCGAGGCTATCGAAGATGTGCAGCATGGGGTATACAGCATCAACTACTTTGAAGGCAACCTTGTCCCCCCATCGGGTTTTTATCCGGTTCTCCAAAGGCTATATCCCAGGATTCCCGACAACCTCGTCTTGACGATTACGGTCGCAGGTGGGCCGATGCTGCCTTTGCTGCAAGGTCTGGTTAAACGGTTGATCCCCTCCATTCTGGCAAAGAATCGAACCGTTGTGTCTATTGAAGAGGCGCACCGCTTGATCGCCCGACACAAGCGCGAAAACGCCGCCGATTCGCAGTAGACCGGGCTGCCCGGTCTGGGTTCAAACCGGGGCCTGTGCTGACCGCTGTCGTCGAATCTGCCGCAAACACACGAACAGGGTCAAGCCGTTGTGCGAGACGAGAAATCCGCACATCACCAGCGCCGCCCCCACCGCACCATGCGATGAAAGCACTACCAGACCCGTTAGCGAGAGCACCAATGTCACCACACCGATCACATTCTGCGCCTGTAACAGATTAAGGGCGACGACCGCCGGACGCAGCCACGCGCCTACCGCGCTCAATCCGTAGCCGATCACCAGCAGCGCCGCCACCGGATACAGACCGTCAAAGCTCTCGTCAAACAACAGCGGCAGCACGAATCCCCCGAACAGCAGCAGGCCCAGCACAAAGGGCAGTACCAGCAGCATGAGCAGTAGGGTCACCCGTTTGATATAACGCACGAAGTTCGTCAGCGTATCTTGATGGTAGAGTTGAATTAGCGTCGGTTGGATGACAATTTGCAGCGGATCGGTCAGCCGTTGCAGCAGCGTGCCGATATCGACGCCTGCGCGGTACAGCCCGACTTGCTGCGGCGAAGTCAGCAGCGCCAGCAGCGGCACGAAACTTTCCAGCAGCAGGCCCTTTAACGTCGCGCCGATCCACAGGTCCCGCAGCAGACGCACCCCCTCATGCAAACGCGCCGGAATCGCCA
>DAOTXA010000149.1:0-13297 GCA_034435595.1 Anaerolineae bacterium
GACACCATTCGCTCGCTGATTGCGCCGACCGCCGAAGGCGACTGGTTCAGCGTGGCGGTTCCGAGTGAAGGCAACCCCTATGGTATCGCTGACGGCATCGTCTACTCGTTCCCGATCCGCACCAGGGCCGACGGTAGCTACGAGATCGTCTCCGGTCTGGAACTGAGCGAGTACGCCAAGGGCAAGGCCACTGCCACGCAGGACGAACTGCTCAAGGAACGCGAAGCCGTCGCCAGTATGCTTGGCTAGGCTTTCGCGGTAATGCATAATCAGTAAACTGGGGCGCGGATTCGTCTGCGCCCCTTTGAGTCGTGATGGAGTTGCGTGCAGCAGGTTTTTTCGATAGCTTAGAAGCAAGAATACGAGAATAAATACTTTGTGGAGCAAGAACAATGCCCGACCTCGTAGCCCGTATGCAGACGCAAATTGCCGCATGGGAAACCACAGACGATGACCGTGCGATTTTCCTGACCTGCTACAGCATGATGACAAGCAACATGCTGCTTGGCATTGACGAAGGCAGCTTCGCGGATGGTCCCTGGGTCCGGGCGCTGACGAATCGCTTCGCCGCATATTATTTTGACGCGCTCGACAGCTACCAGAACCACGGTATGCCCCCGGTCTGGACCTTCACCTTCGAGACGGCGTGCAGTAAAAAGGCGCATGTCCTGCAAAATCTGCTGCTCGGTGTCAACGCGCACATCTGCTACGATCTGATTTTCGCAGTTGCAGATAGCATTAACGAACCGTGGGCAGAAATCCCCGAAGAACGCCGCACACGATGTTACCGCGATTACTGCCATGTCAATGATGTCATTGGACAGACACTTGACGCTGTGCAGGATCAAGTTGTGGAAAAGCACGACCGTAACATGAACCTTGTCGATGTCGCCTTTGGTCGGTTGGATGAGTGGATGATCCACGCGCTTATCAAGCGCTGGCGCGAACAGGTGTGGGGGCAATCCGTCGCTTATATGCAAGCCATGCCCGATGCAAAATCGGCTCTCAAGCAGTCCTACACCGCGCAAGCCGAACAACGCGCTCGGTCTATTCAAGGAGAGCGCGGCATTGTCGGCATCGTGGATTTGTTCTAAATCACCACTCGTTTTCGTTCTTCTCGCCCAACTGCACGCCGATGAAATCCGGGTAGCCGTTGACGAAATCGTCAATAGCGACGGCTTTTTTGCCTTCTAACTGTACGATCTCCGGGAAGAATACGCCGTCCCCGGTGCCGATGGCGACTGTCCCCGCGCCGTCATGATCGACCACCTGACCCGGTGCATATTCGTCATTGGCGGAACGATACACGTTGAAGAAGTCGTTTTCTTTGATGCGCCCACGATGAATTTTTAGCTGCTTGCTGTTCCATGTGGTGAAGGTGCCGGGCCAGGGCGTAAAGGCGCGAATCTGGCGTTCGATAGCGCGTGCGCCCATTGTCCAGTCGATATGACCCTCGCCCTTGCTGATTTGCGGCGCGTAGGTAACACCGTACTCCGGTTGCGGCTTGGGCGATATGCTACCGCTAATGTATCCCGGCAGTGTGGCGATCAACAGTTCAGCGCCCAGGTTTGCCAGCTTATCATGCAGCGATTGCCCGGTTTCGTCGTGTTCGATCATGATTGTCCCCTGTGACAGCATCGGCCCGGTGTCGAGTCCGGCGTCCATGAGCATAATCGTCACGCCTGTCTCGTCGTCCCCGGCGCGGATCGCCGCATGAATCGGGGCGGCTCCACGCCAGCGTGGGAGCAATGACGCATGGATGTTGATGGACCCATGTGCGGGGATGTCGAGTACCTTTTGCGGCAAAATCTGCCCGAAGGCGGCGACCACGTAGACATCAGGTTGCCATTGTTGAAGTTCTTCTATCGCGACCTTCTTGCGGATTTTTTCTGGCTGAAACACCGGAATCCTATGTTCAAGTGCCACCTTCTTCACCGCAGATTGGTTGATTTTTCCGCCGCGCCCCGCCGGACGATCCGGCTGTGTGACGACGCCGATCACTTCATGATGCGCGATGAGTGCCTTTAGCGTTGGCACTGCGAAATCGGGTGTTCCCATATACACGACTTTTGCCATGCTGTTGTTCCTTATTTTGCCCCGGTTTATGCCCCGATTGTATGTGCGGCAGGGATTCGCGGCAATTGCTGGCTGAAATTAAACGTCAGATTGTCGTCGCTTGTGTGTGGATAGGGCGCGTGGTAACATGCTGCGCCATGTTTCACATCTACAACAGAGAGAGAACTTACGCATGAGCAGCGATCAAAAAACAGCGCTTGTTACCGGCATTACCGGGCAGGACGGTTCCTATCTGGCGGACCTGCTGCTGGAAAAGGGCTATCACGTCGTCGGGTTGGTCCGGCGTTCGACCAACTATCGCTATCCCAATATTGACCATCTGATTGGCAAAATTACGCTCGAATACGGCGATCTCATCGACTCTGATGCACTGGCGGATATTATCATCCGTCACCAGCCGGATGAGGTGTATAACATCGCGGCGCAATCCGTCCCGGCGGATAGCTGGAATCAGCCCATCGTCACCGGGGAAATTACCGCGCTTGGCCCTGTGCGCGTGCTGGAAGCAATACGCCGTCACCAGCCGAATGCGCGTTTTTATCAGGCGACCAGCCGTGAGATTTTCGGCGGTGTTGCGGAAGAAGTCTGCGACGAAAGCACACCGTTTGACGCCAATAATCCTTATGGCATCGCCAAGCTCTATGCCCACCAGATGACCGTCAACTACCGTGAGTCTTACGGCATGTTCGCCTGCGGGGGGATTCTGTTCAATCATGAGTCGCCGCGCCGGGGACTGCACTTCGTCACACGCAAGGTGACGATGGCGGCGGCGTGCATCGCGCTGGGTGTCAAGAATCCGCCGATCAACGAGGCGGGTCTACCGTTGGTCAAAGACGGCAAGGTCAAAATGGGTAACCTTGATGCATGGCGCGATTGGGGCTATGCAAAAGAGTATGTCGAGGCGATGTGGCTGATGCTTCAGCACGACAAGCCGCAAGACTATGTGATCGGCACGAATACGGCCTACACGGTGCAGGATTTATGCCGTGTGGCCTTTGATGCGGTCAACCTCAATTGGGAAGATCACGTCATCACTGACGAGAAATTCATGCGTCCGACCGAGATCAACGCCGCACGTGGCGATTATGGGCGTGCCGAACGCGATCTGGGCTGGAAACCGCGCACCTCTTTTGAAGACCTCATTAAGCTGATGGTAGACGCTGATGTCGAACTGCTGAAAAGTGGTAAACAGTAGGCAGTTGCCGGTGTGTAATCAACAGTTGTGGTTAAGCTGTGGCACTGATTTTAGGGCTGTTCGTTCTTTTACGGATGTCTGATTACTGAAAACGGTCAATTCTATTTGGTCCAACTCGTCCAAATAGGTTATCGTAGGGTTTGTGTCGAACGTTTGTTAGGCAATTTCAGCTATGCTAACGAAACAATGGGTGCTGGCGGAACCCGCATCTAGCAGTGTGCTGCGCGGCTATGCCGGGATGAACGCCGTTATCGCACAGGTGCTTTACAATCGCGGCTTTCATGATCCACAGGATGCAGCCCGCTTTCTATACGCCAAAGAGATGCCCTTCGACCCATTTGAGCTAGACGATATGTCGCGGGCAGTTTCGCGGATTCGAGACGCCATCCAACACGGTGAGAAAGTTGTCGTTTATGGCGACTTTGACGCCGATGGGGTCACATCCACTGCGTTGCTGGTGACCGCGCTCTACAAGCTGGGTGCAAATGTGTCGCCGTATATTCCGCATCGTGTTGAAGAGGGCTATGGTCTCAATGCCGAAGCTCTGCAGGAGATCGCACGACAGGGTGCGAAACTGGTCATCACGGTGGACTGCGGGATTCGCTCTGTACAGGAAGTTGAGGATGGCAAAGCCGCCGGACTCGATATCATTGTCACCGACCATCACTCGCTTGGCCCGGAAATGCCAGATGCGTATGCGGTCGTGAATCCCAAACGCGCCGAGTCAAATCCCTGGATGCTGGCAGGGGTCGGCGTGGCCTATTCGCTGGCGTATGCCTTGTATCGCACCGAGCAAGACGATAAGCGCCGGTCCAACGGGCATTATAAGGGGCGGCGTGGACATTCATTTAACCCGCGTGATGTGCTGGACCTCGTCGCTATTGGGACCGTCGCCGACCTGATGCCGTTAAATCGCATCGAGAATCGTGTATTGGTCCGGCGCGGTTTGCAGATGATCAATCGGGCCGACCGTCCCGGCGTGCGTGCGTTAATGGAAGTGTGTGAGATTGAACCGGGCAAGGCGGATGCACAGTCGATTGGTTTCGGATTGGGTCCGCGCATCAATGCCGCTGGACGGCTCGATTCTGCCATGATCGCTTATCATCTGCTGACCATGCGTGATTTTGAGCGTGCGCGAGAGATTGCCGATCAACTGCAAGAACTCAACACCAGACGGCAGGAAATTACTCGCAACGCACAGGCGACCATCCGTGACCAGCTTGCCGAGCGTGATGACGACGATATCCCGCTGATCTTCGCCTCTGATCCCAGTTTTGAGCCGGGAATCGTCGGGTTGGTCGCTGGCAGGCTGACCGAAGAATACTTCCGTCCGGCTGTGATAATGGAAGAAGGCGAGGACGAGAGCCGCGCATCCTGTCGCAGCATTCCGCAGTTTGACATTACCAGCGCTCTTGATCAATGCGCGGATTTGCTGGTGCGTCATGGCGGACATTCGCTTGCTGCCGGTTTTACTGTCGCCAACGAGAATATCCCCGCGCTGCGGGAGCGTCTAATCGACCTTGCCACTGAGACACTGATCGGACAGGAGTTATCGCCCACGCTGCATATTGATGCCGAGGTCGATTTGCATCAGTTGAGTGAAGGGCTTGTGGACGAACTCAACGCACTCGAACCGACCGGGCACAATAACGCGCCACCTGTGTTCATGACGCGCAACGTCCACGTGGCAGAGAGGCGCACCGTTGGGCGCGAAGATAAGCACCTCAAGCTCAAGATTTCACGGGCCAGCCGTCCGCCGCTGGATTGTATCGGTTTCAATCTGGGACACTGGGTGCAGGATATGCCCGACCGCATCGACATGGCTTTCTATCTGGAAATCAACGAGTGGAACGGGCGTAAGTCTCTACAATGCAATTTGCGCGATATTCGTCCGGCAGAGGGCGTGTGATGGCAGCGGTTTTGCGGCGTGTCGCCAGTGTTTCTAACCACGAAGTTTCTAACCACGAAGAAAGAAGTACACAAAGAGACTGTTTAGGTTTTTCTTGTCTTCGTTACTCTGCGTGGTTCAATGGTTTTTTCAGTCTGCGCTTGATGCTTGTCATGATTTGTGCGTGGATGCCATTCAGTGTTACCGCGCAGGACGCGCCCCCATCACCTGAACCGCCCGTAGAGAATCGCTTCGGCATTGTAGAGGGCATGTGGTTTCCTGAACTGGCGTGCGATCTGGGTGTGGGTTGGGAGCGTTTGATCTTCGACTGGTCCGCGCACCAACCGGAAAGCGCGGACGACTTTTTCCCCTTCTTCAATATCCCCGACGACTGGTTACGCAATGCCTCGGCGTGCGGGCGTGAAGTGGTCGCGGTGGTCAAGAATACGCCGCAGTGGGCAACCGACGGACCACCGGGGGCAGGGCTTCCGCGTGGGATTGATCTGCCGGTAGATGATCCTGACAATGTGTGGGCGTCGTTTATGCGCCGGGTTGCCGGGTATTATGCGAGCCGGGGTGTACATCGCTTCATCATCTGGAACGAACCCGACATCGCACCGGGGACATATGGCTTCGAGTTTGACGGCACACTAGAGGATTATGTGCGTCTGGTCAAAGTCGCCTATCTCGCTGCCAAACAGGGCAACCCGCAGGCGGAAATTCACCTTGCCGGGACAACCTACTGGCACGATGTCAACTCCGGCGAGCGCCTGTATACGGATCGCTTGCTGGAAGCCATCGCCGCCGACCCGGATGCGCCCGAACATGGCTACTACTTCGATGCGCTGAGTCTGCACATCTATTTTCGCACCGATACCGTCTATGATATTGTGCGCGTATATGCCGACCTGCTTGAAAAACACGGCCTCGGCGAAAAATCCGTCTGGATTACGGAAACTAACGCCAGCCCTAACCTTGACCCCGATTGGCCCGTGACGCGCCCGCAGTTTCAGATTTCGCTGGATCAACAGGCCGCCTTCGTGGTGCAATCTGCCGCGTTGGGGTTGGCTGCCGGGGCCGAGCGCATCGCCGTCTATAAACTCTATGACCAGTTTTTGCCGGAAGGTGGCGAATCGTTCGGCCTGCTGTTCCCGGCGGATTCTATGCCGCGACCGGGTTTCTATGCATGGCAAAACGTGATCGAACGCTTCGCGGATGTTATCACAGCCGATTTAACCCGCCACCAGAACGCCAGCATCGTGCGGATGCACCAGACCGCCGACCGCGTGACGCTCGCCGTATGGTCGCGGGTGGGCATCACGCAGACGCTTACCGTCAGCGCTACGTCGGATAAAGCCTACGTCTTTGACCAACTTGGCAATGCACAAATCATCCGTCCGCAAAACGGCGTATATACGCTGACGCTACCCGGTGCAATCTGCGAGATAGACGGGGAAGGGTGTGTTGTTGGCGGAGCCGTTTCGATCTTTGTGCAGCCCGCCGGAGACGTGCAACTGGCGATTTTGCTGGATGGCGAATCCGTCCCGCTGGCCTTTGGCGAGGGTAGTCAAGACAGCGTTTTAACGCGATAATGAGAAATGGCATAAGCTAGTGATAATATGCCGTAACACACCGATAATGATTGGAATCGCCATGAGTCAAAACGAACCCTATCGCCAGAATGGGAGCGGCCCCGCCCACGCAACCGAGGCCGGACAGGTCGAAACGACCGCACAAGTATCGCAGTCTCCCAACGTGGAAGTCCCCTCGATTCTGGATAAACCTAAACACGAGATTCAATTTTCCTACGGCGGTCAGGCCGTCATCGAAGGCGTGTTGATGCGTGGCGCGTCAACGTCTGCGATTGCCGTCCGTGACCCGGAAGGGCGCATTGTCGTCCACGAACAGCCGTTGAATAAGGCCGTCTATCGCAGTTGGATCGCCAAGACGCCGTTTGTGCGTGGCGTCGTCGGTTTGTGGGATGCGATGGGATTGGGTACGCGGGCGCTGATGTGGTCGGCGGATGTGGCACTCGGTGAAGAAGAGGAAGCGAATTTTAACGGTCCCATCGGCTTTGCGACGATTGCCTTCTCGCTGTTGCTGGGCGTTGGCCTATTCTTTCTGCTGCCGACGACTGCCGCAACCGGGATCGGTGGCGCACTTGGTCTGACCAGTGGCGCATCCGGTTCGGAACCGATTGGGGTAAACGCCACGTTGGTGAATCTGATCGAAAACCTGATTCAGCTTGGCATTCTCATTGCTTACATCTGGCTGATCGGTCGCCTGCCGGATGTCAAGCGGCTGTTTGGGTATCATGGCGCAGAACACAAGACAATCAACGCCTATGAAGCCGGGGCCGAACTGACGCCGGAAGTCGTGCAGCAGTTCCCGATTGAGCATCCGCGCTGCGGCACAGCATTTTTGCTGACGGTTGTATTTGTGAGCCTGATCGTATTTTCGCTGTTGGGACGCCCGCCATTTTTGCTACTAATTTTGTCGCGTGTGATTCTGATTCCTGTGATTGCCGGGATTGCTTACGAGTTGATCCGCTGGACGGCACGCAACATCGAAAAGCCCTGGGTGCGCGTAATGGTTAAACCGAATCTGGCGCTTCAGCATTTGACTACTCGCCAGCCTGATCTGGATATGGTCGAAGTGGCGATTACGTCGTTCAAGCGTGTGCTGCTAGCTGAGGGGCTGATTACCGAAAAAGAGGCCGCGATCCCCGAAGAACTCAAACCGCAGCAAACCACATTCTCCAATCCTCCCGCTGCTGGAGATTGATGCAGCAGTCCGGGTAATCGAAGTGTAAACATATGGGGCGGCAATCATGTCACCCCATTTTGCTTTGTTATGCCTGTCGGCGCTTCGCCCACACCGCAAACAATGGGTCGCTGCCTGATGAGATGTACTGGCGAGAGTTGATGTCTGCCCACTGACCAGCCTTCTCGAAATACGTGGTGACGAGCGCTATGTGTTGGGCGTCGGTTCGGCTTAACCATGCCCGCACCGCTTTTGATGGAAAGCAGCGATTGGAAAACGTCACGATGAATGGCGCATTTGGTCGCAATACGCGGCATACTTCACGAAATACGGCGATAGGTTGCTGTAAGTACTGTGCTGATACCGTACAAAACGCCCCGTCATAAGTCTGATCTTCAAAGGGCAGTTTCGGCTGTTGGTTGAGATTCTGGACGGTATATGTATCAAGCTGTGGATTATCCGCCATTTCCTCGGCAT
Source organism: Anaerolineae bacterium (assembly GCA_034435595.1). GTDB lineage: Bacteria > Chloroflexota > Anaerolineae > Aggregatilineales > Phototrophicaceae > JAVJSU01. Next base: position 8,400 of record DAOTXA010000149.1, read on the forward strand.
TCATCCCCAGGCCGACCACACGCGCAGGGAATAAACTATTTGGCAGGTGAGAGCGCCAACTGCTCATCAGGTCCAGATAGACGCCGCCGGGTGGCAGTAATTCATGGAACAGATCACGCACGCGGGCAATGGCGTAATCATCAATATGCACGACTTTGCGCGGAAAACTGTAGAACTGCGAGTCGTCACGGTTATCCTGCTTCTGGAAGTACTCGTCAGGGAAATCGGGCAGGCTCAACATGCACCTCATTGACTCAAGATCATCTCGTTATCTTGAGCGTGCCGTATGCGACTGAATCCACCCTGAATGCTGGGCTGGTGCTGGATGAGTGCGATGATAGGTTCGGTCGCTTATCTAAAAAACATGCGAAAATATGGAACGCATCGACGGAAAATTTGCGCTGGCGGCAAAAAACCGGCAATAACAGAACGTTGTTTAAGCGCTACTTGCCTTAGTAATCCGTATCAAATACCGTCAGTAATTGTGCGCCACGGGTCGTCAGATGATAGTATACGCGCTTGCCGCTCCGATGTGGTTCTACCAACCCGGCCTGCTGTAATTTAGATAGATGCTGTGATACTGCCCCCGCTGTCACCGATAGGCGAGAGGCGAGTTCACTGGTGCTACTTGGCGTATGCAAATTTTGCAAGACCTGTGCACGTCCTGCACCAAGTGCAATTTCCAGCCCATTGTCGAGGGGGTCAGATGCTTGAGGAGGTTGGAAGTTGCCCAATCCGCGTGCGCCGTAGGCTAGCATAAATGGTGCGCCTTCCTCATTCTGGTAGAGGATGCCTTTTCCGGCGAAGAACGTCGGCATTAGTAGAATACCGTAGCCCTTCGTTTCCAGTTGTTTGGTGTGGCGGTGCATGTTCAGGCTGATAGTGTTGCCTTCAAGCGAAACGCCCGGATGCAACTGGTCGAATACCGCTTCGGCTCCTTCGATAGCCTGTTTACGGGCGCGATACAAAACATCGCCTTCGAGAACCGACTGAATATTGTTCCAGTGCGGGGCCAGGGCGTTTTGCCAATAGTACTCCATCTGCGCGATAAGCATACCGACAGATTCGCGGGGCTGTGTCAGAAAGCGCTGGCGGATTTCCGTTATACCCCCATAGGCGATAAGGTCTTGAATTTGAGCCTGAACGACGGTATCCGGTGTCGCTTGCACGCGTGCAAATTCGTCATAGATGTTAGGGGCCATGCCGCGAGGTGCCGGGGTGATGAAATCTGGCATGAGGAATCCAACAGCGAGCATATCCGCAATATAAGACATGTCTGCGCCATACAGGGCCTCGCGTGCAGATTCGCGCCAGTTCTGATAGGGGTAAGGCATTGGCTTCTGTAAGCATATGAGTTTGAAGCTGATGATGAGTTCTAATAGTGGGCTGGCCCCAAATCGAAGCTGGTGTAAATCCTCAGAAGAAATATGGACGGTTGCCATGTCATCACCTTGTGCTAAATATCCGCTTCCATCATATGCGAAATCATCAGTACGCCCAACCTTTTAGCAATTGCTAAATCGTCTGGCGCGGACACTTTAGTAATCGCTAAATCTGTTCGGGTTTGGCAGGTCTGCGCATATGCTGTGTACATGCGAGATCGTAACGGAGGGAAATAAATCATGTATTACACAAACGAAGACAACATGCGTGAAGCCCAATATCGTTTATGCAACCTGCGCGAAGACGCCGAAAAACAGCGCCGGGGAGTGCAACTGCGCACGTCCACTCGCACCCGTCAGACTCGTGCATCGCGTAGTATCGTCGCATTGCTGGCGATTATCGCCCTGCCGAAAAGCTAATCTAACCTCTTTACGACCCGTGCTTACTCAACGTGGGGCGGGTCGTTGAATGCCACCTGCTCGTAGATGTCGTTGAACGCGAGTGTCACGTTGACTGCTGGAAGCGTAAGTTCGGCGTCGATGCCGTCTAGTGGATGTATTGCGTCCCACTCATTTGCGTCATTGCGGTTAATCACATGGATAAGCGGCTGATCCTGCTCGACCAGCACATACTGTTTTAGTGATGGAATTTGTGCGTAATTATAAAATTTTGTGGTGCGGTCATAGGGGGCAGTTGAAGGGGATAGCACCTCGAAGATAATAGTCGGATTTTCAAGTTTAGCGATAGACAACGGCGGCACATACACGGGTTCGCCGCAGACGACAGTAACATCCGGGTAAAAAACGCTTCCGGTTTCAAGTGTTTTGATCGCCATATCTGTGCTGAAGACACGGCATGGTCCACCACGAAGAGCGCCGAATAATTGCCCAACGAGATTTGTACTAATCGTATTATGCGAAGGACTTCCGCCTGTCATGGCGTAGATATGTCCGTTGACAAACTCGTGTTTAGTCTGACTCGCAGCTTCAAGCGCGTAGTATTCGTCTTCTGTAAATCGTGTTGGTTTCGGTAGTACCATAGAATGCTTCTCCATGATTCTGTTACCAAATTATAGCAGGAATCTATTCTTCACCTGCCATCTTCTTGAGTTCGTAGAGCTTGGTTAGCGCCTCGATGGGACTCATGTTATCGACCTCCAGTGTGCGGAGGGCATCGATTGCCGGGTTCGCTGGAGTCTCGAAGAAGCTCATCTGGCGCGGTTTGTCGCCGTCTTTCGCTTTGCTCCCGCTGGATTCTGCGACAGGTAGCGTAAAGGTGCTGCCCTCGCGTTCGAGTTGTTCGAGAAGCTGTTTTGCCCGTTCGACGACGGCCCCCGGCATCCCCGCCAACTGCGCGACATGCACGCCATAACTGCGATCTGCACCACCGGGCACAACCTTGTGTAAAAACACGATCTGGTCGCCGCGTTCAGTTACGCCGACGTTGTAGTTGCGGCAGCGCGGCAGAATCTCTGGCAGGGCGGTGAGTTCGTGGTAATGCGTGGCGAACAGCGTCCGACAGTCCAGGCGCGGGTTATTATGGATGTATTCGATCACGGCGCGGGCGATGGCGAGGCCGTCATAGGTAGATGTGCCGCGCCCAACTTCGTCCAGAATCAGCAGGCTGCGCCGGGTTGATCCACTGAGCAGGCGAGCGGTTTCCACCATTTCGACCATAAACGTACTCTGTCCGGCGTGGATTTCGTCCTGTGCGCCGATGCGGGCGAAGATGCGGTCTACGAGGCCGATTGTCGCCTCGTCTGCCGGGACGAAGGAACCGATTTGTGCCATCAGTGTGACAATCGCCACCTGCCGGATATAGGTCGATTTACCCGACATATTTGGCCCGGTGATGATGTGAACCCGCGACATCGTATCGAACTGTGAGTCATTCGGGACGTAGCGTGTGCCGCCGTCGAGCAGTTTTTCGACAACTGGATGTCGTCCGTCGCGGATGATCAACATGTCATCGTCGGTCAGTTCCGGGCGGATATAGCCCTCGCGCACCGCGACATCCGCCAGCGAGAGAAACGCGTCCAGATGTGCGATCATCTTTGCCGTCATCAGCAGACGTCGCCCGTACTGCGTTAGTTCTGCGCACAGCGACTCGAACAACTGCCGTTCCACGCCGAGAATTTGCTCTTCGGCGTTGAGGACGAGCGTCTCGTACTCTTTGAGTTCGGGCGTGATGTAGCGTTCTGCATTGACGAGCGTCTGCTTGCGCACGTAATCGTCGGGGATTTTGTCGGTATGGGCGTGGGTGACCTCGATATAGTAACCAAACACTTTGTTGTATCCGACCTTGATCGTGGGAATCCCGGTGCGACGACGTTCGTGCTTTTCAAGGTTGGCGATCCAATCGCGTGCGCCCTGACTGCGCCCCATTACATCGTCGAGTTCTTCCGCGTAACCCGGTCGGATAATGCCTGTGTTATTGAGTGTGGCGGGCGGTTCATCGACCAACGCACGGGCGATATGGTCGCGGGTTTCCTCGCAGGGATCAAGTCGTTCTGACAGCGAACCGAGCGCCGGAATCCCGCCGACGAGATCAAGCAGGCCGGGAATCGCTTCCAGGCTAGTGCGTAGCCCAATCAGATCACGCGGACCCGCTTTACCGATCATCAGGCGGTTGGTCAGTCGTTCGATGTCAGATACGCTTTTGAGCATCTCTGCGAGTTCGGCGCGGGTGGCTTCGCTGACCGTCAGTGCTTCGACCGCGTCCAGACGGGCGTTCAAACGATCCAGTTGTAGCAGCGGTTGCGTGATCCATGTTCGTAGCAGACGCGCCCCCATCGCCGTAATCGTGCGGTCAAGCACGCCCAGCAGACTGCCGTGCGTTTTCCCCCCGCGAATCGTCTCCGTCAGTTCGAGGTTGCGCCGCGTGAACGGGTCGAGCACCATGAAATCTGCGGTCGAATAGGCGCGGACCGTCGTGATTTGCCGGATGCTATTCATCTGGGTTTCGCGCAGGTAGGCCAGAATCGCCCCTGCCGCGCTGATCGCATGATGCTGCGCCTTGAGGCCGAAGCCGTCGAGCGTGTTGACGTGAAAGTGATCTTCCAGCAGTTGCGCTGCCGTAGCGGGTTCAAAGCGCCAGTCTGCGACGGCTGTTAAGTGCGTGCCGTTGGGCATGGTCACGCCGCGCTCGAACCACGTTTCTGGCATGATGACCTCACGCGGGGCCAGACGCGCCAATTCCTCTAAGACGAGTGTGCCGGTGTTGTCGCCGGATAGCTGTGTCGCCGCGAATTCGCCCGTCGAAATGTCGGTGTAGGCGATGCCTGCCTGCCGCCATTCGCCCGTCTCGGCATCGCCGATGGGGACAATCGCCATCAGGTAGTTGTGCTGGCTTTCTGCGAGCAATTCTGGCTCGATGACCGTCCCCGGTGTGATGACCCGTGTCACGGCGCGATCTACCGGACCGCGCCCGGTCGGTTCGCTCATCTGGTCGCAAACGGCGACGTGATAGCCTTTTTCGATGAGGCGTGCAATGTAGTTATCTGCCGCGTGATAGGG
>DAOTXA010000150.1:0-1873 GCA_034435595.1 Anaerolineae bacterium
CCAACGACGGCACCATCGGCGGGGATGGGCGCTTTGATGTGTATGTGCTGGAACTTGACACGCCGGAAGCAGGCGAATATGGCGCGACATGGCCCGAACTCACCGTGGGCGACAATCCGGCAACGCTCCCGGTAGAGTCCTTCGCCGTGATTAGCTACATGACAATGGACAACAACTATGAATACGAAGATATTGATGATCCGCTGCGGCTGATGCAGGCGACGGCGGCGCACGAGTTCCACCACGCCATCCAGTTCGGCTACGACGAGACGGACGACAACTGGTTCTACGAAGCGACAGCGACGTACATGGAATCGGTCACGCTGCCCGGTATCGAGGAAGCCACGCCTTATGTCACTGACCTGTACACCTATCCCGAAGTCTGCATCGGCGCAGAGGGCGACGCCGACCCGACCGGGAATCTATTGATGTATGGGCACTGGCTGTTTGTGGATACGCTGGTGACCGCACACGGCGCGAAGTTCCTGCCCGAATTGTGGGCGAATCTGGCAATAGAAAGTAGCTGGCGTGCCCTCGAACTGACTCTAGAACCTTACGGCGACACCATCCCGGCGGCAGTCGAACGCTACCACCTGAACAATCTGGTGCGCGATTATAAGCTGGCGGTAGATTTCAACGACGCAACAGTCTGGATTGAGGGCGTCATCGAACAACCGGGCGCGTGGACCTTCAGCGGTGAGGGAATTCAGGAACTTGCCGCCAATTACTTCGAGTTGATCCTGCCGCCAGATACCTATGCGGTCGAACTGGTTTCCGATGGTAGCGAGATCAGCAACGGGTTGAAACTGTGGGCAGTCGGCATCAAGGACGATCAGGCCGCCGCCTTTGATCTGGGCGTTGGCGGCGCAATCGATACTCGTGACTGGGAGTACATGTATCTGGTGGTGGTCAACCCCGCGTATGATGCTGACCTGCTTGAATGTGCGTATACCGGCTACGACATCACCATCGAACCGGGCGCGAAGTCAGCACCGGTCGAGGCGGCGTTTGCACTGAATGCGGCAAACTTCTTGCCGACAAAGTAGAAGAGGCTGCCACCCTGCTAACCAGTAACAAAACACCCCCCGCCGGACCTGTAGCGAGGGGTGTTTTTGTGCAGTGATATGATTAAAATCCGAATTCCTCGGCGATGACCGACCACAGTTCGGCGTTGGTTTGCCGCTGAGATGTGTTTGGCACAACGAAGCCGAGATCGTCATAGCGCCACTCGGGAAAGCGCAACATATAGTTGATGAAGGCGAGAATCTGCGGGTTATCGCTCCAGATCTCCGGCGCGGAATACAGGATCAACGGTTTGGTCAGCGTGTAGGATTCGAACGTGATGGTTTCCAGCGCAGGATAGACGCCATCCAACTCCAGCAGGTGACTGGTATAGCCGACATCCACCATGAACGGATACGTGAACACGCTGACCGCATACGGGCTCTGCTGCACGCCGTTCAACAACACATAGTCGTCCTCGCTGATGGTGATGTTTGAGGCAGAGAGCAATTGTTCTCTGGTGACGATCTCTGCTTCTGCGGTGATGAAATTCCATGTGCGGCTGTCGACACCTGGCAAATAGCGGATAATCGGCTCATCCGGCCAATCGGGGTTGACATCTGCCCAGGTTTCCGCGACGGTCAGAATCGCGGTGAGTTCCTCATAGGTCACGTCGGTGGCCCATTCATTATCCGGGTTAATGGCGACCACTACCGAGTAAAAGCCGATGACGAAGGGCTGAAGCGTCAGTCCATTCGCGTCACAATCCTCAATCTCGCTGTCACGGATGGGTCGAGATGCGCCGCCGAACTGTGATTCGAGGGCTTCGCAGAAAATTGCTAGTCCCGCCCCACTCCCGACAAAACGATAG
>DAOTXA010000151.1:0-10641 GCA_034435595.1 Anaerolineae bacterium
TTTGACTTTTGGTAGACCATGATGATCGCGGTCGAGTGTTTTTTGCGCACGGGCGATGTCGAGATTGTCCTCACTTTGTTTGGTCCAGGGTAGGGTGATTAACCAGTCCAGATAGGAGCGGATAATCCCGACTTCGGGAGCCATGGGTGGCATCATAGCCAGACGCGAAAGTTCTTTCAGGGCGCGTTCGTGAATGGTTTCAGGCAATTCGGCGGCGACAATTTGCGAATGAAGGTCGTTGAGTTCTTGCTGAAAAACATCTTCTTCGCCCAATTCCATCTGTATGGCACGCATTTGCTCTCGCAGATATCCCTCGCGTTGGTTGCGTGCGATTTCGTGCTGGACCTGATTGGCAATTTCGTCTTTCAGTTCGAGCATGTCGAGTTCGCGATGCAGCAATTCGGCGACTCGTCGCAGACGTGCATTGGTATCGGTTTGAGAGAGCATGTTCTGACGTTCGTCAAGCGGGACTGTCAGCGTGGAGGTGACAAAATCTGCCAGCCAACTCGGATCGTCTGCGCTTAAAGCGTAGCTGACGACTTCATCTGGCAGATTATCGTTGAGATCAACGATGTTCTGGAACAAATTAGCGACTGTTTGTGCAAGGACTTCGGTTTCCTGATTCTTGTGGTCGCTATCAATGACACGACCTTTCGCTACCATGAAGGATTCTCGATGCACAATTTCGACGATTTCGATTCGTCTGCGCCCTTGCACCAAGATGGATCGATGCTGCTCATCAGCGGTGGGCATTTGACCGACAACCAGTTCTGTACCGATAGGGAACAGGTCTTCAGGTGTTGGAATATCGACTGTGTGACCGGGGAAGGCGACAGCGATTGCAGTTTGACGGGATGTGTAGGCGTTGGTCGCAGCATCTAACGCCAGACCCTTTTCCAGAACGACGGGCATAATCAAGTCTGGATAGATAATTTGTCCGCGAATTGGAATCAATGGGCGCTCGATGAGGTCATCGTCACCTGGTTTCGCATTGTCGATATGTTCAAAATACTTGAGGCCGATAGTGTCGGTCAATGCTTCTATCCCCGATTCATTTCGTGAATACGTACTGCTCAGGAATTGCCTATACTGGGGGGTTGATAGAAAAGTGTACTGCAATCTGGTGTGATATGTAAAGGCGTTTCACAGCTTTACGAATTGATTCGCGCTTGTCATCGCTGGTGAATGTGAGATAGACTCGCGAACGTTTGGCTATGATATAGCGAGGCATTGCACAAGCTATGCGCATCTCAATCGGATTAACGGCGATTATCGCCGTGTTGATTGCGGCTGGCGTTGTTGTCGCGGGTAATGCGATTTTACAACCGGCAAAATCATTGCTGGTGAGCGCGGCATTCGCGCATGATGGGATTACGCCGAATGCTGACGGAGATCAAGATATAACGATCTTTTCTTATGAAATCTCTGAGAATGCCACGGTTTCATTATTGCTTGAAGATGAGACGGGGCGGCAGTTCGCATTCCGGCAGGATGAGCAGCGCGGTGCGGGGACGTATTCTGTACAATTTAGCGGCGTAGTGGGTGGCTATATGCTGCCGGGTGAGGAAATCGCTGGGAGTGTGATTCGCCGATTGATACCTGATGGGGATTACACGTGGCGTTTTATGGTTGAGGCACTTGACGACAACGAAGTCATGGAGCAGACGGGTACTTTGTTCGTTCGTGATGCCAGTGCAGCATTGCCAGAAATGATCGAGTTCACAGTTTCGCCGCAGGTATTTACGCCCAATCAAGACGGGATTGATGATCGCACACAGGTGAATGTGTTTTTGACGAAAGACGCCGAGTTAGAAGTTTACATGTTGGGTGAGAACGACGAACGCCTTTTTATGCCGCGTAGAGAAACCGGGCGTGATGAAGGCGAAGCGGGACGGCAGACTTATGACTATGAGGGCGGCGTAGATATTGGGGCGGACCCGCCACCGGATGGCACCTACACCGTTGTGGCCCGTGCCCAGGATTTAGAGGGTCAGGTGATTGAGCGTCGTGCTGAGTTGACGATTATCAACGGGGGTAAGCCGCGTGCGGAAATCGCGGCGCAGGTGACGGGGCCGACCGTGATTTTTGAGCCGCAACCGTATGAGGAGCGGTTTTTTGCTGATGTCGATACGGCAGGCGATCTCGTTTTACCACCGGAGTCATTAAGCATTCAACCTATAACGATGCAGGTGGGGGATATGCTGGTGTTCCGGTTGATGGTGCATAATTATGGTCCGACACCGATTCGCACGTCGGGGCCACCGCCGGGGACAGTGTACCAGCAGGGGCAAAACGATGCCTCACTGGGCTGGTTCGAGCGATCTGGCGTTTGGCGTGTGGGGTTAATGTGCGAAACGTCGACAACCGACTTCCCGTGGCGCTGGGCCATTGGTGGGGAAGAAGACCTGGTTACGGAAACCGCACCGGATGGCGAGGTGTTCCATTACTTGCCGCCCGGAGAGTTTTCTGAGGTATGGGGCGCAGTCCGGTTGACCGACATCCTCGAAGCACAGAATCCACAAAATTGCTGGGCCGGGTTGATCCACGAAGATGTCGAGATTTCTCTAATTAATTTGCGGGTTGGCGCACGTGAAATTCGTCTGGTGACTACGGAATCCACGGACGAGTAGCACATGACAGAGTTAAGCATTGCATCTCTGTGATTGTGGTAGGATACAGGGTGTGCGGCGTCTGGGAGGGGAGTGCAGTCGATGAGAGGATTGACGCAGGTTAAACATCTGTGGCTGGGATTGTTGGTGTTTGTTTTAGTCGCGTGTGGTGGTGGCAATGCGGGTGATGAGCCTGCAACGGTGGTGCCGACGCTTACAGATGCGGAACGCGCAACCTTCGCGCCTGGTCTGGCAGAGAACCCGCTGCAAATGGTGCTGCGTCCTGTGCGTGCTGTTGAAGACACGGTGGTTGATACCATCAATGACCTTGTAGATGCCGAGGTGGTTTCACCTGATACTTCGTTTGCTGATGATCTCGAAATCGAGCCTTCTGATTTAAATGCGTCTTTATCCGAGGCGTTTGGGGTGTCGATTGCGCTTGACAATGAGGCTGTTTCGACAGTGAGTGATGCGATTTCTGTAGTTCATCGCACACTTGGTCAGCAAATCTCTGACGAATTACTGAGTCGATCTGGATTGTATGTCGATGTGTTGGCAATGGACAGTCCTTCTGATGTGTTGCGGGCGCTGTGCGACTCAGATCAGGGAATCGTTTCAATCGCATGGATGGATGGAGTCACGTATGCTGCGGCAGATGCGCAAGCCTGCGGCGACCCCGAATTGCAGATAGTTGCCGGAGATGAGCGACGTGTCGCGTTGATTGATGTGTCGGAATTGCCGGTATTAGAGACAGCAGTTCTCACCGCGACATTGTCGCCCGATGTGACACCTTCGCCAGAACCGACTGCTACAGAAACCAGCACGCCGACGCCCGAACCGACGGCGACCTTAACACCGGACACGGAACCGGAAGAGACGCCGGAATCAACACCGCAGCCGGAGGAGGTGGGCGAACCCAACACAGGCACGCAAGCGTTGATTATTTTTCATCGGGCATTGGGGACCGATGATGTATCTGCGGTACAGGGTCGCATATTCTGCCGGCTTGGATTCGATGATTTTGAAACCTGGCTTTTGCCTTCGCTGGTGATGATTGCCAACGATTTGAATCCGCGATCTGATTTAGGCGAGGTCGTGGACTACGCTACAGTAGATTTGCTGGTATCGGCGGTCGCTGAGGGGCGGTGTGACGCCGCAGGTTTAACCCGGAATATGTTTGATGCTTTAGCGCCTGAACTGGCTGAAGGTGTGCGTGTCGCCGCCAATTCTGAGCGCATTCCGTATGCGATACTCATGTATCCGCTTGAGGTGCAGTTGGGCGTGCGGTTGAGTTTGAACGAGGTGTTTGTCGAATTGGCAAGTGATGCGGATGAGGGAATGGCGCTACGCTGGCTGTTGGGACAGCAGGCGGTCATCCCTATTTTGGAAGGCGATCTTGCTGCCTTTGCTGCGTATATGCAAGTTACCGGCCTCGACTTTGAACAACTGGGAAATTAATGCACGATCTGGCAGTTGTCATTGTGACGTGGAATGTGCGTGATCTGGCATTGCAAACACTGCGCACACTCTATGCCGATTTAGCGGATAGCGGGTTGGAAGCGGTCGTATACGTCGTGGATAGCGCCTCCTCGGACGACACAGTCGATGCAATTGCTGAGGCTTTTCCACAGGTCAAGTTAATCGCCAGCAAAGAGAATCTAGGTTTTGGACGCGGCAATAATATCGCATTGCACATGCTCGGATTCGGGGTTTCCGCTTTTGAGCAGTTACCGCGTGTAGTTTACCTGCTGAATCCCGACACCATTACGCAACCGGGCGCGACACGGACCTTATATGATACGTTGATGTCTAAGGAGCGGGCAGGACTTGTTGGTGCACAGCTCGCGTATGAAGATGGTAGTTTTCAACACGGTGCGTTTGGTTTTCCTGGATTGCGCCAGTTGTGGGTAGAGTTCTTCCCTACGCCGGGCCGTTTCATAGAAGGTGCGTTTAACGGTCGCTATCCGCGAACGCTCTATGAGAATAACGAACCCTTCGCGGTGGATTTTACGCTGGGCGCGACGATGATGCTTAAGCGTGAAGTGATTGAGGAGACGGGAATGTTTGACGAGGATTTCTTCATTTATTGTGAGGAGATCGATTGGGCGTGGCGAATTCGCAATGCCGGTTGGGAAGTTTTGACTGTTCCTGCTGCTCATGTGACTCATCTTGCTGGAAAAAGTACATCTCAGGTGCGCCCGCGGAGCATCGTCAATTTATGGACGAGTCGCTTGCATTTATTCAAGAAGCACTATCCGCCGTGGAAACTGGTCATTGCGCGTGTGATGATCGTAATAGGTATGACGTTGAAAATTAGGCGTACCCGTCGAGATTCTACGATGAGCAGGGGTGATTCAGCAGAGATCATTGCCGCTTACCGGGAAATTCGAAAGATGGCGCGTTCTTTATGACGACTCTTGCCGTTATCATTCTGACGAAGAACGAATCTGCTCATATTGTGGAATGTATTGAGTCGGCTCGATTTGCCGATCATGTGCTCGTTATAGATTCGTATAGTGATGACGAGACTGTGCGTCTGGCGAGTCGTGCCGGGGCGGAAGTTATTCAGCGTGAGTTCGTCGATTATGCGAGCCAACGTAATGCCGGTTTGGAAGCGGTTAAGGGACGTTTTGACCGTGTGTTGTTCGTAGACGCCGATGAGCGCGTTACACTGGAACTGGCACAGGCTGTGCGAGAGTCGCTTAATGATACGACCAAAGCGGGGTGGCGAATCCCGCGCTATAACTACATTTTCGGCAAGCTGACGCGTGCGACAGGATGGTATCCAGACTATCAGACTCGATTATTGTGGGTTGGACATGCTCACTATGATCCGGCGCGTAAGGTGCATGAGGTCGTGGTTTTGGATGGTGATCTGGGAACGTTGGACGCGCATTTTGTCCACTATAATTACGACAATGCACGTCAATTTGCGGACAAACAGCGCAAATACACGACATATGAGGCACAAATCTTGTACGAGGAGGGGATTCGACCCAAACCGCGCAACTATATTTTGCAGCCTTTACGTCATTTTTACTGGCGCTTTGTTACACTCAAGGGATATCAGGATGGTGTGCATGGTCTGCGATTGAGTCTGCTGATGGCCTGGTATGAATTGCAAAAATATCTTACGTTGCGTTCGTTGTGGCATGATAGTAAATGATAGCGACCCCGAAAAGGGGTCGCTTGAATGTGCATGCAGATAGATCAAGAGGGCTACATCTTGGGGACGAGCACCCCGTAGCCGCCGATGTCGCGCCGGTAAAGCACGTTGATGGCACCGGATTTCGTATTGAAGAACATGAAGAAGGCGTGTCCAAGAAGTTCCATCTGGTCGATGGCTTCAGTCTCGGTCATGGGGGTCATTTCTACATCTTTGCGGCGCAGAATAGGATCATCAAGTTCTTCAGAGTCGTCGTAATCATCTTCATAATCAGCGTATTCTTCATAGGCTTCTTCGGGGATTTCCTCGGCAAGGCTTAATTCTTCATCTGTAGCGAAGTAGCGCTCTCCGCGCCTGGAGTAGCGTTTTTTGCCTTTGAAGCGTTCAATCTGACGATACATTTTATCGACTGCGATATTGATGGCTGCTTTAACTGAGTCGCGGTCTTCGCCGGTAACTTTTTCTTCGGCGCGGAGGATTGCACCGCGACTGTGACGAAGTGTAATCTGCGCAATCGTGAGGCTGCCCACGCTGCGCGCCTTTTGTCTTGAAAGATCGACTCTGATCTCTGAGATGTTTGGGAGATAGCGATCCAAACGGTTGAGTTTACTCTCTGCATATTCCTGCAAATTATCAGTGACTTTGATATTGTTGCCACGAATCACCACGTTCATACGGGTACTCCTTAAGATGGTGTAATTTACATCAACCTCGCGTCTCAGGGTCGAGTCGCGCTGTTGTCACAGTAAGGCCGAAGACGGCATTTGCTCCGGCATTCAGCAAAGTTTCTGCACAACCGCCAAGTGTAGCACCAGTTGTCAAAACGTCGTCAATTAGTAAGATTTGTTTTTGGCTGCACTGGTTTGTATCGGCGATGAAGGCGTCGATCATATTGGCCTGTCTTTCTACACGCGTTAATCCCACTTGCGAGCGAGTGAAGCGCTGGCGCAGAATAGCGTTTTCTGAATAGGGCAGGTCGCATTGTTCCGCCATTGCACGGGCGATCAACGCAGCTTGATTGTATCCGCGCTTTTTGAGGCGGTCTGTGTGCATAGGGACGGGGACGACCAGATCGACCTCCCAGTTAAGCTGCTGATAGGCTTGCACAATTCGTTGTGCGAGTGCGATCGCCAATGGACGGGCACTCGCATATTTGAGTGCCTGTACTGCGGATTGAGCCTTATCCTGGTGGATCGCAGTTGCGGCAGTTGCTAGATAGGAGAATGGATTTTGCCGATGCAGGACGACAGGTATGTCTGCCAGTTGGGATTGGCAGCGGTCACACCAAACCGTGTCTACGCGGTCGCAGCCAACGCAGCGCGGTGGATACAGCAAATCCAGCGCAAGATTCAGTACGCGTTGCACGCGAACAAGAGGCAAAGAAAGCCCGGCGAATGCCTGGGCTTCTGAGTCAGTTTCGTTTTCAATCAGAAACTTACCTGGCATCGAAATGCCCCCCAGGTAAGGTTAGCGATCATCGTCGCCTCATTTCAATGATTAGAACAAGCCGCCTGTACCGGCAGACATCACCTTAAGGACCGCTGGACCCATCAATACGATCCAGATTGATGGAAAGATCAGCACAACCATTGGGATCATCATCTTGACCGGGGCCTGCTGTGCCGTTTCCTGTGCGCGTTGGCGGCGTTTGGTACGCATTTGATCGGACTGGATGCGCAGGATTTTCGCCATACTCACACCAAGCTGTTCTGCCTGAATAATGGCAGCGATGAATGAGTTTACGTCGGCTACGTCCATGCGGTCTGCCATATCGCGCAGGGCTTCACGTCGTAGTTTACCTAACTGAATTTCACGCAGCACACGCCCGAAAGCCAGCGACAGTTCGTTATCCCACTTTTCGTAGACTTTACCCATTGCCATATCAAAGCCGAGACCTGCTTCTACGCAGATGACGAGGAGATCGAGCGCGTCGGGCAGGTCACGCAAGATATTTTTTTGCCGCTTACTAATTTTGCTTTTCACCGAAAGAACGGGGAAGTAGTAGCCAAGTGCGGCACCACCTGCCATGTACAAAATGGCAGTGGAGAATGATTCGTTCAACAGTCCGAAGCCGAGTAGTGCGCCAACGAGGGCGAGCACGACTGTGAAAATGATGCGAGTCAGGAAGAATGTCGTTGGTTCTGTGGTCATCCCGGCGAGTTCGAGCTGTTTCCGGGTGGTTTCTAGCTGCTTTTGCGGTGTTAAGCGGGCAACAATATCTGCCAGCCCTTGTACGAACGGAATGAGTACGCGCTCTTGAAAACCGAGTGAAAGTTCGATTTCTTCGAGTGATTCGGGCACTTCACGGTCGCCAAGTTCAGCCAGGCGATCCTGCAAAGGGTCACGCCCGTTGTCCTCGCGTAGTCCCACATAGACGAGGCCGCCGATCAAGGCCATGCCGCCGATGACGAGAATACCAATGATTGTCGGATCCATAGTGTTTCCTCAGTCTAAGTCACACGTTGGTTAGCGTGATTTACACATCAATATCGATGATCTTTTGAATAGCGGCGGTGCCCATACCAATCAGTGCGAGACCTGCGCCCAGCAGGGGCCATCCGCAGCTTCGATTGGAGAACATCGGACCCATATAACCGGGGCTGATGGCATTGAGCAAGAAGGCGAGACCAATTGGCAGGAAGCTAATTACGTATCCGGTCATTCTTCCCTGCGCCGTCAGCACTCGAATCTCACCTTTGAGCTTAATACGTTCACGAATGGTGCCGCTGATGACATCTAGAATTTCTGCCAGGTTACCGCCGACCTCACGCTGAATATTTACAGCCGTGACGACGAGGTCAAGGTCTTCGCTTTCGACACGATTAAGCAGGTGGTCTAGGGCGTCTGCCATGTCGATCCCTAACTGGACTTCCTGCACGACGCGGCGGAATTCGGTCTGTGTAGGATCAGGGGCGTCCTTGGCGATGGCTTCCATCGACTGCAAAACGCTGTAACCGGAACGCAGTGCGTTCACCCAGAGGCCGAGGGTATCGGGCAACTGTGTCTCAAACGCGACGAGGCGGCTGCTGATTTTGCGGGCAACGTAGATACGTGGCAGAAAGAAGCCGATGAAGGCAGCGATAATCGAGAAGAGCAAGTCTCCACTGAAGAGCACGAAGTATGCTGCGCCAAAGGCCGTAATCATACTGATAACGTGGAGTGCGGCAAATTCTGCAACGGTCAGTTTGAGGTCTGCACGGGCGAGTTTGGTGCGCCAGTTTTTGCCAAATGATCGTTCTGAGAGGATACGATCCAACCCGTCAAGGGCTTTGCGACGATCTGTCACAATAGCGCCGTCTTCGTCTTCAGCAAGATCGACGAAAGATTCGAAGTTCTCGACTGATTCGAAGCGACCGAGGCGCTCTTCAACAAGGTCTTTTTCTGATCGGGCACTGATTACGCCCACGATAACGATTACGAGCGCGAGCAAGCCTGCTCCACCCAGAATTAGAATTTGTGTTGGTTCCATCTAGGTTCTCCGCCGAGCCGTGTGATGCACGGCTATTTTTCGGAACGGCTGCATCCATTACGACACAGCCGGTTTACTTACGATGATAGCATAGAACACGTCCCTTGCCGGATAGAGGCAGGTTGGAATCGCGTTATCTGTGTTCAGAATTATCGACGACCACCGCCGACACCGAACGTGGACGGAGGCAGGTGGATACCGGCATCCTCGACACGGTCGATAAATTTGGGTCGAATACCGGTTGGTCGAATGCGTCCGACGATTTTACCGCCTTCCATACCGGTCTGCTCAAACTCGAAGATGTCGGACATGGTAATCATCTCGCCTTCCATGCCCTGGACTTCGGTAATGTAGAGCATACGGCGCGAACCGTCGCGCAAACGCGATTGCTGCGCGATTACGTCTACGGCGGCTGCGATCTGCTCGCGGATAGCGCGGACCGGGAGGTCCATGCCTGCCATCAGGCACATCACTTCGAGTCGAGCGATGGCGTCACGCGGGCTGTTGGCGTGGAGTGTAGTCAACGATCCGTCATGACCGGTGTTCATAGCCTGAAGCATGTCGAGCGCTTCGCCAGAGCGACATTCACCGACGATGATACGCTCAGGACGCATACGCAGACAGTTTACGACGAGGTCCTGAATGGTGATTTCACCCTTGCCTTCGATGTTGGAGGGTCGGCTTTCAAGCGTAACCACATGCTCCTGTTGAAGCTGGAGTTCCGCTGCATTCTCTACGGTGATGATGCGCTCATCATTGGGGATAAAGCTTGACAGCACGTTAAGCAGTGTAGTTTTGCCCGAACCCGTACCACCAGAAACAACCATATTGAGCCGGGCAAACACACAAGCTCGTAGGAATTCCGCGATTTCTGCGGTCATTGAACCAAAGCGGATCAAGTCTTGGGCACCGAGCGGGTCTTTAGAGAATTTACGAATCGTGATGGTTGGCCCTACCAGCGAAATGGGCCGAATCACGACGTTCACACGCGAACCATCTGGCAGGCGAGCGTCACAAAGCGGCGAACTCTCGTCCACACGACGGCCTAGCGGAGCCACAATGCGGTCAATAATCCGCATGACGTGGTCGTTATCGTCGAATACCACATTAGCGCGGGTGATGTTGCCCTTACGCTCCGCGAAGATGTCCTTCGGCCCATTGACCATGACCTCGCTGACGGCTTCATCCGCCAACAAAATCTCAATCGGCCCGAAACCCAGAATCTCCGCCACAATCTGCTCGAACAGACGGTTACGCTCATTGCGCGAAAGCACCATGCTTTCTTCCGCCAGGATGGAGTCGAATAACTCCTTGATGTGGCGGCGAATCTCGTCCTTCTGCGACGCATCCACCGACCCGTCTAACTCCGCCAGGAGGCGGCTTTGGACACGGCTCTT
>DAOTXA010000152.1:0-3246 GCA_034435595.1 Anaerolineae bacterium
TCACCTTCGGCGCACACAACGACCTCGTCCAACGTGACTATTTCCCCTGGTTGCTGCTGCATCCCTATGATGTGCTGCTGTTCGCCGGGTGGCCGCTGGTGGCGCTGTTTGTGTGGGGGGTGTGGCGAGCGATTCGATCGGATCAAGGGTTGCCACGAACTCTTGCAATCTCGATGTTCATCACCTTTATCGTGGTGAACATTGCCGGGGTCGCACAGGGGGAAAATGCACGCATCCTCGCCTTCTATATGCCGTTTTTACTGTTAAGTGGCGCGGCAGTGCTGGCGACGCACCCGCGCCGGTGGGATATGCCGCTATTGGTCGCGCAGGCGCTTTCGGTGCTGGTGATGGCATCGGTGCTGCCCGTCATCCCACAGGACTTAAACGATCCGCCTCTGGCTCCGCGCACAGACGTGCCACCACTGGAAATCGGCCCGCCGATTGTAATCAATGCGGCCTTTGACGGTGGCGCGTATCCCGGCGCGGTGACTTTCGAGAGTTATCGTTTCGTCGCCGATGTAGGCGCACAGGTCATCACGCTGGAAACGGTGTGGCGCGGCGTGCAGCGCACCGAACGACCGTATGAGTTCGAGGTCATCGCCCGTGCGGAAAACGAGATTGACGGTGAGATCGTCACCGCGCCGTTCCGCTGGTCGCCGCAGAACGGCAACTATTTAACCACTTGCTGGCGCGATGACGATACAGTCCTTGATGTGACACAGATTCCACTGCCGACCATTTCCGCCCCGGTGGTGTGGACGCTGTCGCTGCGACTGGTCGATGCGCGGACGGGGGATGAGTTGGGCGATGCGGTTGAGATAGGCCCCGTTCGCTATCCGTGAAATCCGTCGAAATTTTGCTGTGATGGGGGTGCATCGACTTGCATAGAGGCGAACACGCTGGCTAGAATCAAATATGCGCTGTTCGCTTAAATATAACGGATAAACTGATGTCAAAAGATGTATCGCTGGTCGGAAAGACCATTCACAATTACGAGATCAAGGAAGAAATCGGGCGTGGCGGGATGGCGACCGTCTACAAGGGGTATCAGCAATCACTTGATCGTCATGTGGCGGTTAAAGTATTTTCATCGGAAACGCCTTCCGGCGCGGTGGCGAAAGAGCGTTTTAACCGGGAGTTACGTGCGTCTGCCAGCCTGGAACACCCGCATATTGTACCCGTCTTCGATTACGGGATCAGCGACGGTTTACCCTTTATCGTCATGCGGTATCTACCGGGCGAAACGCTGTATACACGGGTCGGGCGTGGTTCGTTTTACACGATGCCAGAACTGGCACGTCCGGCGGAGCAAATCGCCAGCGCCCTCGATTACATGCACACAAAGGGCGTACTCCACCACGATGTGAAACCGCAAAATGTGTTGCTGGATACACGCGGCGATGCCTATCTGACCGAGCCTGCGCTGATCTTGAATGACGGTGGACTCACTGCGACAGGTACACCGGCCTATATGTCGCCGGAAGCGAGTTTGGGAACCGGGCTAGTCGCTGCATCTGACCTGTATGGTTTTGGTATTTCGCTATACCAATTGCTGTCAGGCAAACTGCCGTTTGACGGGGATACCCCAATGGCGATGCTGCTGAAGCACATCAGTGACCCGGTGCCTTCGCTGGCGGATGTGGACCCGAAATTAGCCCCGGCAGACCCGATTTTCGCCCGGATACTGGCGAAAGACCCGGAAGATCGCTATGCCTCGGCAACGGCCTTTGTGAATGAACTAAGCGCTGCGCTTAAGGGCGATAATCGTCGCCCGGTGGCGGTAAAACCAGCCCCTGCGCCTGCACCAGACTATGATGAGGATACCAACCCCGGTATCGCTATGCCCGCACAGCCACCGGCAACGAAGAAAACGACATCCCGCCCGACGACTTCCAAACGCACGCCACAGCCGACCGTTGACCCGGTGACACAGGTGCGCCCTACGCGCATATTCGTCAGCTATGCGGTGCTGGATAGCGCTTTAGTGTTGCGCTTGATTGCTTCGCTACGTGGACAGCAGCATAGCGTTTGGTTTGACGGCGAACTCGAAGGTCGTGGCGGGCAGAAATGGTGGGATTTGATCTGCGAGCAAATTCGTGAAAACGAGTTGTTTGTGTTCGCACTCAGCGAAAATTCGCTGAAGTCGGTGGCGTGCCAGCGCGAATATGAATATGCCCATGCCTTGCATAAGCACATTCTGCCCGTGAGCATTGGGGATTTCAATTATAAGATTGACCTGCCGCAACAACTGGCTGAAATTCAGATTGTCGATTTCAGGAATGAGGATAATGGCAGTTTGGCCCGCAGCATCAGCCAGCTACCGTCTACGCGTGATATGCCGAACCCCCTGCCAGAGAATCCGCCGGTTCCGGTGCTGCCTGTGCAGGAGTTCGCTGACGAACTACGCACGACCCATAAAGGTAAACTGACGTATGATCGTCAGGGAGAGATTCTCAACAGCCTTGAACTACTATTGCTTGCGGGAGAGTCTGTACCGGATGTAGTCGATTTGTTGGAACGCTATAGGGATCGTGGGGATTGGGCGGACTTGCGGAAAAAGAAGCTTGATCAGATGCTCAAGGAATACGGTTCCCGGCGTGGATTCTTCGGTTTCCGGCGCGGCAAGCGCAATTAGACGGCCTGTACCGAGCCGTCTCACTGCATGAATCGCCTGTTATTTCGCCTTGCCCGAACGCGCCTCGCCTCGTGGATCATTGGATGGATATTCGCGCATATGAGTTGGATGATTCCCGCAAATCGCCTGCACGAAACGCCCTCTCTGCTGGCGTTCTATCACCCGTCGCCGTCGTATGCGGTACATATCTTGATCGTATCGAAGCGGGCACGACGCGATCTAAACGCTATCACCGACGCCGACAGCGACTTCACCGCCGATCTGTTTGCGACGGTGCGCCTGCTGGTCGAGCGCCTTGATCTTGATGCAACAGGGTATCGCCTCATCTGTAATGGCGGAGCCTATCAAGACGTGCCACAACTCCACTTTCATCTTGTGAGCGGGGCGACGACCTGAAAGTTCGGTTTATGGGTATTGGCAGCCGATGATTGATTGGTGTACCCCGTCACTGAAGAGGGAATTTAGCGACTCTGCATTCGCAAGGCCCCATCCAATCGGATCGTCTCACCATTAAGCATGGGGTTTTCAAAGATCGACTGTGCCAGTTGTGCGTATTCCGACGGATCACCAAGCCGGGACGGGAAAGGGACCTGCTGCCCCAGCGACTCGCG
>DAOTXA010000153.1:0-4700 GCA_034435595.1 Anaerolineae bacterium
GGAGCCGTCATGTTTCATGATTGGATGTTCGAGAGCCGACTCTTCTTCACAGACCGGCTGGCTCAAATGGGTGCCCGAATCACACTAGCTGACCCGCATCGGGCATTGATTCAGGGGCCAACCGCGCTGCGTGGGGCCTATGTCTCTAGCCCAGATATTCGTGCTGGGATGGCGCTTATCCTAGCAGGATTGGCGGCAAAAGGAGAGACACGCATCGCGAACATTGGACAAATTGATCGGGGTTATGAGCGTGTAGAGGAAAAGCTTGCTGCACTTGGTGCCAACATCTATCGTGTGAAATCTAGTACATTAGAAACGGTCGAAGTACCGCAAGTAATTGGCCCGAAGACTGATCCTTAGGTTACATGATGCAGTTGATTACCGAACCATATCTAAAACAGCATTTACAGTGGCCATCAACGGGTAAACACATTCTTGCCCAATACGACAGCAATACAGTCGTTGTATATCAAGCATACAAGCCAGAAATCGGCAAATTCGCTGCCGAAAACGGTTATTTCTCCCCAGATGTTGGGTTTAGTATGAGTCGAATGACATGGATTAAGCCCAACTTCCTGTGGATGATGCATCGTTGCGGATGGGCTATGAAACCGAGTCAGGAGGTTGTCCTTGCCATATGGCTGGATCGCGTTGGATTCGATGCGATCCTGAGAAAAGCCGTTCACTCTTCTTATCACCCAGATATCTATGGCAGTGAAAGCGCATGGGAGCAAGCTGTGGGTCGTTCGTCTGTGCGATTACAGTGGGACCCGGACTACAATCCAGCCGACGGCAGACTTGAGCGAAGAGCAATACAAATCGGCTTGAGGGGTAAATCCGCACTATATTTTGCGACAGGTGGATGGATCGTTCACATTGAGGACATCACAGATTTCGTTCGAGGTCAAAGAGGGAAACGAAATCCACCGTACAGTGATTTGCTTTTACCACGAGAGCGCGTCTATCCGGTTTCTGATTCAGAAACTGCACATAGAATCGGCCTAACAACTGCATAGACGCTACGTGCGTCCTCGCACGCGGAACCCCTCATTACGCCTTGTCACTCCAATAGTGTCGAGGTATTCCAGTAATCCAATTGCGAATTTGCGCGATGTGCCGAAGCGATCTCGCAAAGTTTTCGCGTCAATTTGACCATTTCGATCGATAATTTCCAAGATGCCAGCAACCATTTCATCATAAATCAACCGTGTAAAAATCACTTCTGGTTGAACGTGTACAATTTCGCCCCGATCGATCAAGGCTCGCATCACGTCAGCGCCAACTATATCGGTAGCTTCGGATAGTGAAGGTGGCATATATGGATTCGTACTTATAACCTGCATCAATCGATCAACTTGAGCCTGCTGATCCGCGTCAAACGTCACCTGATGATCGCGATGTCTTAGCAATGAACCTTCGGCAATTACATTGATCTGCATATCAAGGATATAAGTAAGCATCGTACCTTTGATCTGCAAGTGACTACGTAAAACCTCGCGTGGCATTCCTGTGCGAAGTGGCTCATCAGCATGAAACGCAGTGATAAGCTCCTCTATTTCACGTACTAGCAGGTTGAGGCTAGCTGTCGCTAAGAAAAATCCTTCTTTAACTTCTACCAATAGGCCTTCATCTACAGCTTCGTTCAACACCGATTCAAGATCGTCATCGTTGTACCCCGTCGACTGTTGCACAACAATTTTCTTTACTGGTTCACGACCCTGTGCAACTTGGACAACACGCTGTATGGGAGACCCGCTTAATTGAGTTTCGAGCCGTTCAATAATTTCCTTACGGAATCTTCTCCATCGACGGGAAGGATGCGGATCTACAATCACACCACCACCAATTGTTTGAGGTGGGGACGGATACCGTAGAATATAGCGGTCGCCACCAGACACAGGAATGCTATCTTCTAGACGTAATTGCAGCCATCCCTCCTGCCCAGGCAGAAGCTGCTCATCACTGAGCAAACGTACATTCGCCAATGTTTCTGCCGCGCCTGAAAATAACTTGACCTGAGCATTATGTTTCAGTGGTTTGCCTGCATCATCCAGATAGCGAAGAAATGCATCAATCAATTTTGTGGGATGAACAAGATCAGGCGATGCCAGCACATCCCCCCGTCTAACCTCATCCCGATTCACTCCTGCAACGTTGACGGCAACACGGCTACCCGGATAGACAACATTCAGGGATTGTTGATAGCTTTGCAGGCCACGAATACGTCCCCGTTTGTTAGATGGCTGAAACTCTACTTCGTCGCCAAGATGAAGCGCCCCGCCAGATAGAGTTCCTGTAACAACCGTCCCAAAGCCACTCATGGTAAATACACGATCAACGGGTAAGCGTGGCTGATTAATATCAGGATTCGGCGGCAATGTCGTCAGAAGTTGTTCGATTTTCGAGAGGAGATCATCGATTCCTACACCAGTATGTGCAGAAACTCGTATAATATCGGCATCTTGCAACTGTGTCTCCGCGACCACGTCACGAATATCCATCTCTACCAATTCAAGCCAATCGGGGTCATCAATCAGATCGATTTTCGTAAGCACTATGAAGCCTGAGTTGACATCAAGAAGATCCAGTATCGCAAGATGCTCCCTCGTTTGGGGCATCACACCCTCGTCAGCGGCAATGACAAGAATGACAGCGTCGATACCCCCGACACCCGCCAGCATATTTTCGATGAAATCACGATGACCGGGCACATCGATAATACCAAGAATTTCCCCGTTATCACGTTCTAACCAGGCGAAGCCTAAATCAATGGTCAGTGAACGTGCTTTTTCCTCTGCAAGACGATCGGGGTCCATACCCGTCAAACGACGCACTAACGTAGATTTCCCATGATCTACATGCCCGGCTGTGCCTATAACACGCATACGTTACGCAGTTCCATTCGTACCATCATGTGAAGAGGTTGCCGCCCCGTTGATGGTACCCATCGTAGTTGCAGAACGACCTGTTTTTGTAGCATCATCAAATTCATTAAGCATGGACTGATAGCGTTCTCGATACAGTTCAGCACGAGCACGTTCTAACTTCCACAAGCGTTCAAGACCGTCCTTCAAAGGATCAATACGCGACAAAAGGTCGTCGAGCCGGGATACATATCGTTCGAACTCTTTATCATGCGCCCGCCAGACCTCGTCGTTAGACAGTGTAAACTGCTTCCACCGCTTCTGATCGTCAGCACGCCAATCGTTCCATTCTTGGCGGAAGCGGTCCTCACTGAGGCGCTGTGCTTCTGCAACCTCGTTGATGCGCCGTTCGAGACGATCACCGATACGATGGAAGTCGTCAATAATCTGTTTCATGTTGCGATAGGCTTCTGACCAAGTCTCAAAGCGTTCGATATTGCGCTGCATGGCGCTGTCCTGCTCACCGAATTTACTGACAAGTGACTCAATCTGCTTGTCGCGCTGCTGCAACAAAAGGGTCTGTTGATCAATAAATTCTTGTGTCTGCTCGCGCCGAACGCGTTCCGCCTCTTGCACTTCCTTGACTCGGCGCTCATTACGCAAGGCAAGGTCTTCTAGCAATGTCAGTTTTGGCCGAATGCTATCAATCTGCTTTTGTACTTCCGGCCCTTCGGTCTCAAGCTCAGAGATTCGTCGCGCATCCTGACGACGTTGCTCTTCAAGAAATGCAAGACGTCGATCTGGTTCTTCAAGACGCTTGACTAGATCGTCAACGCGCTGATTCAAGCCAGTAATTGCTGAAACTAAACGCTCGCGCTCAACTTGTAACGCGGGAACTTCCGTTGTCTGGCGCTCAATGCGTTCCATCTTTTCGGTCAACTCTTGGACCGGACGCGCAATATTTTGCCGGTTCATTTCTTCACGTCGTGCAGTCTCACGCTCCGCAGTGAGGCGTTTTGCCTCAGTAGATTCGAGAAGCTGACGCATTTCTGAACGCATCTGCTCCATCAAGCCGGTTTCGCGTGCGCTCGGCATAAACTCACTACGAATCACTGTTTGATCAGACTCAACGCCGTTCAATCGTCGCTGCAAGGTATCGATCACATCTTGCTGCTGAGTAAGACGCTCTTCAAGAGTAGCGATGGTCGATTTGTCGCGCCGCCGTTCCTCATCCAGCCACTCGATCATCCGGGCAACCTGGTTTATATCCATATAAATTCTCTCCAATTGAGTGCAACATCAACACCCATACCAGTACGCGACATTGCGATGATTATACCACAGCCACGGCACCTGACCTTCAGCACAATATCGCGCATGACGCTACAATGAGACAGGCGTACCAGACGAGGAAGTCGATGTTTATTACACGTGAACGTCTTGAACAGATCGAATCTGAAACCCTGGCACCGTATGCTTTACTTAGTGGAAAAAGCCGCGGCAGACGACATCATGAGCATGAACCACAATATCGTACCGCATTTCAGCGCGATCGAGATCGTATTGTTCATTCAGCAGCATTCCGCAGATTGGAATACAAAACCCAGGTCTTCGTCAATGACATGGGAGATTATTATAGAACGCGTCTTACCCATACCCTCGAAGTAGCTCAGATTGGGCGTACAATTGCGCGTGCACTAGCAGTAAATGAAACGCTAGTCGAGGTAATTTGTCTGGCTCACGATCTCGGTCATCCGCCATTTGGTCATGCGGGCGAACATATCCTCAATACACTGACCCGCGATCATGGCGGGTTCAATCACAACCACCAGAGCT
>DAOTXA010000154.1:0-2883 GCA_034435595.1 Anaerolineae bacterium
GCGAAGTGATCTTGCATTATAGTTTTTTATTTCGCCTGTTTGTTCTAAAAGTGGCGGAGCGCGGCATCGCGGCATATAATCAAGTGGTTATTTAATTGTGTACATTGCCGGGGATCGTCATCGCCATGAGTGAAAATGACGCCGCCACACCTGCGTTTATCATCCGAGAACTATCATCCAATGACCGCAACTGGGTCGCGCACTTTCTGGACGAACATTGGGGATCCACCAAGATCGTCAGCCGGGGAGAGGCGTATTACGGACATTTGCTGCCGGGATTTGTGGCAGAAATGACCGGGGCACCGGATGACGCCCCACCTGCGGGTTTGCTGACGTATCGTCTTGATGACGAAGCGTGCGAAATTATGACGATCGACAGCCTTCAGAAGAACACTGGCATCGGCACCGCCTTGATCGAAGCGGTCAAAGAGGCCGCTCGTGAGGCCGGGTGCAAACGTCTGTGGCTGATTATTACCAATGACAACCTTGACGCATTGCGTTTTTTGCAAAAGCGCGGCTTTCGCCTGACCGTCGTTCACAGTGGATCACTGGCAGAAGCACGCAAGCTCAAACCTCAGATTCCACTGGTCGGCCTCAATGGAATCCCCCTGTTTGACGAGATCGAACTGGCGATAGAATTATCATAGTGACGTGCGTTTGTTCGTAAGCGGGCGTCAAGAATGACGCCCCTCACGTGCTTAGTCCCCATAAAACAGACCGCCTACGAGCGCACCGACCATTTTTCCTCGGCGACACCGGCCTGAAGATTCTCCCAGCGGGCCAGCGTAAACAGCCAGTCCGACAGCCGGTTGAGATAAGGCGTCACATGTTCGCCGATCGCGTCCGCAGGCATCCCGGCGACGATGCGCTCGGCGCGGCGGCACACGGTCCGCGCCACATGAAGCTGGGCGGCGGCAGGCGTTCCACCCGGCAGGATGAAGTTGCGCAGTTCTGGCAGATCGCGGTCCATGCGGTCGATTTCGGCCTCCAACCACGCGATCGGCTGCTCGGTCATGCGCACGATGCCCGGAATATTTGCGTTTAGCGGCGTGGCGAGATCAGACCCCAGGTGAAACAGTTGGTTCTGTACGGTTTCTAGCTGCTGACCGGTCTTTTCCGAAGGGTCGAGGGCGCGGGTGACCCCAATCACGGAGTTTAGCTCGTCCACCGTGCCATAGGCTTCGACGCGATTATCGGTCTTGGAGACGCGCCCGCCGCTAAATAGGGCGGTCGTCCCGTCGTCCCCGGTGCGGGTGTAGATTTTCATGCGTAAAAGTCCTCATAAATCTCATAACATCGTCTATTGTAACCGTGATCGTCCCTAAAGCATGGAAACGCACATCGTTTTCTAGGGCAAACATGGCTGGACCGGAAAGGTCCGTTTTACATCAACGGTCAATCAGGGTATGGTTTGCCTACATTCGCAGACGGACGCTATCGAAAGCGAGAAAATCCCATGCCCGTTACCATTCAAGACGTACAGGTTATCCTTACCCAACCGCAGCGACAAAAGCTCATTGTCGTCAAGATCGTTACCTCGGAACCCGGCTTATACGGCCTCGGCTGCGCGACGTATACACAACGTTTCCACGCCGTCGCCGCCACGCTGGAAAAACACTTCAAGCCCTTCCTGATCGGGCGTGATGTATCGCGCATTGAGGACACATGGCAGATGCTTATGGTCAACGGCTACTGGCGCAACGGCCCGGTCATCAACAACGCTGTTTCCGGCATCGACATGGCACTGTGGGATATTAAAGGCAAGATGGCGAACATGCCCGTCTACGAACTGCTGGGCGGTAAAACGCGTGAAGCCGCCGCCACCTATGCCCACGCCAACGGCACGACCATCCCCGAAGTGATCGAGGACGCGCAGAAGTTCCGCGAACAGGGCTACCGGCATATTCGCCTGCAAATGGGCGGCTATGGCGGCAAACACGAGACGATGCCCAAGCCGGACGGCGCGATTGACGGCGCGTACTACGATCCACGGGCCTATGTGCGCAACATGACCGCCATGCTCGAAGCAGGGCGCGAGGCGCTCGGCCCGGATATCGAACTGCTGCACGACATCCACGAGCGTTTGCAACCCGTTGACGCCATG
Source organism: Anaerolineae bacterium (assembly GCA_034435595.1). Classification (GTDB taxonomy): domain Bacteria; phylum Chloroflexota; class Anaerolineae; order Aggregatilineales; family Phototrophicaceae; genus JAVJSU01. The sequence goes on from DAOTXA010000154.1 coordinate 2,105, forward strand.
GCCTTTGCCAAAGCCATCGAACCTGTCAACCTGTTCTTTCTTGAGGACGCGCTTTCGCCGGAGGATTTGGACTGGTTCGCCCGGATGCGCGAGCAGACGACGACACGCATTGCCATGGGTGAGTTGTTCGTGCATCCCAACGAGTGGCGGACCCTGCTGGAACGCCGCCTGATCGACTTCATTCGTATGCATATCAGCGCGATTGGCGGCATCACCCCGGCGCGGAATGCGGCGATCCTCGCGCATACGTATGGCGCGAAAACGGCGTGGCACGGCCCGGCGGATGTCTCCCCGGTCGGGCACGCGGCGAACCTGCATATTGACCTGTGGGCACCCAATTTCGGCATTCAGGAGTGGTGCCGCTTCCCCGAACTGGTGTATGAGATGTTCCCCGGTACGCCGGAAGTCCGTGAGGGGTACATGTACCCCAACGACAAACCCGGCCTCGGCGTGGAGATTGACGAGGCACTCGCCGCCAAATATCCGGTGACGGACGAGGTCATCATGTGGACGCAGACCCGTCTGCCGGACGGCACGCCTGCGCGTCCGTAAGGGCGAAAGGATCAGGGATAAAGCGCGGCGAACTCTGAGTATCGGTTCAAAAAACGTGGACTTCGGGTTTTGATCCTTGCGGGCGTCAAAAATGACGCCCCTTGCATCTACGAGTCAGGCGTTTTATGTAGAGGTCGCCAGGAATGGCGACCCTCCTGTCCCCTATTTCCGATCTTAGATAAACAGTTTGAGCTTCTCAAAATCGCGGCGGAGTGTATCGCGCTGCG
>DAOTXA010000155.1:0-2067 GCA_034435595.1 Anaerolineae bacterium
CACACGATTTATGCCCCTACCGGGGACGCCGGTCAAGCCAGTCTCATCAACGGCATTGAGGTCATCCCGGTGGAAACACTCGGCGAACTGGTCGAGCACCTCTATCAGTTACGCCCAATAGCCCCGCAGCAACGTGATGACAGCTTGCTAACTGGAATCCCTGACGAACAACTGGCTGTCGATTTTCAGGACATAAAAGGACAGGAACACGTCAAGAGGGCGCTTGAAATTGCAGCCGCTGGTGGACACAATGTTCGGATGGTCGGACCGCCGGGGAGTGGAAAGAGTTTGCTGGCAAAAGCATTGCCTTCGATCTTGCCACATCTCACACTCGAAGAAGCGCTCGAAGTGACCCGAATCTACTCAGTGGCAGATATGATGGGACCCAATGAAGCATTGGTGCGCAGTCGACCGTTCCAAAGCCCTCATCACACAAGCAGTTCCGCAGGCTTAATTGGTGGAGGAAGCATACCCAAGCCCGGTTCAGTTAGCCTGAGTCATCGTGGAATCTTGTTTCTCGATGAAATCAACGAATTCCCAACTCGCATTCTGGAACTGCTGCGGCAACCTATTGAAGACAAAGTGGTTACCATCAGCAGAGTTAAACAGACGACCACCTTCCCCGCAAATTTTATGCTTATAGCGGCCCATAATCCATGTCCTTGCGGTTTTTATGGCGATCCAGTGCAAAACTGTACGTGCACGCCGCACATGATACAGCGCTACCAATCAAAGCTCTCAGGTCCGTTGCTAGACCGCATTGACATCCATATTGAAGTGCCACGCGTGGACTACGATAAGCTTATAAGCGATAGTCGCGGCGAATCATCGCATATCATTCGTAGCCGTGTCGAAGCTGCCCGCAAAATTCAGCAGACACGTTTTGCCCAGTCCCCCGCCTTATTCGCTAACAGCGACATGGGAACACGTGAAATTGACACACACTGTAAAATGCTTGAACCTGCAAAACAACTATTGGACATCTCAATACGCAAGATGCAACTGAGCGCACGGTCATACCATCGTGTCCTAAAGCTCAGCCGCACGATTGCCGATCTCGCCGGTAGTGTGCAAATCGATGTGCCACATGTCGCAGAAGCCATACAATACCGGTTGAAATCGCTGGAAACCTAGCACGCATTCAGGGTGATTTTGAAAGACACTCTAGCCCGTAAAACACTGATTTTGCCTATCATTAGGCGCTAAACGCAGTGCTAGCAAAATGCACGCTCTTCTATATCCATTCAATCCAGCGATCCAGCGATGCCGCCTTGACACCTGGACGAGCAGGCTCTTATAATGAGAGCCTTCCATACAGACAAACATTTAAACAAGGAAAATCTCATGGGTCCGCTCCCTAAACGCAAAATATCGCGTACTCGCCGCAACAAACGCCGCACTCACGATAATCTGAAGCTGCCGCACCTTGTCTTGGACCCGGATACCGGGGAGTGGCGTCGTGCACATCACATCGACCTCAAAACCGGGTACTATAAGGGCGAACAGATCATCGAAGTCGACGACGAATAATCGATCATCACCGATCAGCATATTCTATAGCCGTGCGATATAGATCGTGCGGCTTTTCGTTTAGGTTTACGAATATAAGGAAGCCTAATGGATTGGTCACGCACAGCACTTGTCTTTCCCGGTCAGGGTTCGCAATCAATTGGCATGGGCAAAAGCCTGTATGAAACGTATCCGGCATCATGCGAAATATTCCAACAGGCTGATGATATACTGGGATTTGCACTCTCGCGTCTGTGTTTCGAAGGGCCTGAAGCCGACCTCAATGACACGATCAACACACAACCGGCTCTTTACGTGACCTCAATCGCAGCACTCCATGCGCTGGAAAGCGAGTTAGGTTCGATCAATCCGGGCGCGGTAGCAGGACACAGTCTGGGCGAATTTACCGCCCTGACCGCGTCAGGCGCTTTGGCATTTGAAGAAGGCATAATGCTGGTTCGTGAGCGCGGTCGATTGATGAAACAGGCAGGTGAAACAAATCCGGGCGGGATGGCCGCTCTGATTGGCGCGGATCAATCAACGACCATTGACATCTGC
>DAOTXA010000156.1:0-24025 GCA_034435595.1 Anaerolineae bacterium
TCCACTTTTTCTGGAAAAAGTGGTAGGGTTCGGGACGAAGTCTCGATAATTTGACAGTAATTAGCCGTTAATTGATTTGATGCGATTACCCTGACACCACCTGTATCCATCTCCACAGGGGAAAACGTGCGTGTTATAATCCGACATGTTTTAGAAACGAGTGGTTAGTCGTTAGTTTTGCGTTGTTAGGCATTCTGCCCCCCGGCGAGAAAGCCCTGACAACGCGCACACGCCCTTTCATCCAGGCATCACCACTTGTGCACGACAGGCCCAAATGCCAACCAGATGCAGGCGCGAACGTTCGTGCAGACATCGCGTATTGCGGGATGAACTAATCACTAACCACCAACAACCAGCAACTTCAAAGGAGCATCAATGACCCAGAAAGCCCCTATCACCGTCGCCTATGGGGACGGCATCGGCCCGGAAATCATGGAAGCCTCGCTCAAAATCATGGAAGCGGCGGGCGCACAACTGGACGTGCGGCGCATCAGCATCGGCGAATCCGTGTTCGAGAGTGGCAATACGTCGGGCATTGAACCCGGCGCGTGGGATTCTCTGCGCGAGACGGGCGTGTTCTATAAAGCGCCCATCACCACGCCGCAGGGCAAGGGCTACAAAAGCATCAACGTGACCATGCGCAAGACACTGGGCCTATATGCCAATGTGCGCCCGGTGCGCAGCTATCATCCCTTCGTGCGGACCAAGCACCCGGATGTAGATGTGGTCGTCGTGCGTGAAAACGAAGAGGACCTGTATGCCGGGATCGAGCACCGGCAGACGCAGGAAGTCTACCAGACGCTCAAGCTCATCACGCGACCGGGCAGCGAGCGTATCATCCGCTATGCCTTTGAATATGCGCGGCGCAACGGTCGCCGCAAGGTGACGGCCTTTACCAAAGACAACATCATGAAAATGACCGATGGCCTGTTCCACCAGCTATTCGATGAAATCGGCGAGGAATACCCCGAACTGCGCAAGGAACACATGATTATCGATATTGGTGCGGCGCGTGTGGCGACTTCTCCGCAGGATTTCGACGTGATCGTGATGCCGAACCTGTACGGCGACGTGGTCAGCGACATCACCGCACAGCTAACCGGCTCCGTCGGACTCGCGCCCTCAGCCAACATCGGCAGCACAGTCAGCATGTTTGAGGCGATTCACGGCTCCGCGCCCGATATCACCGGACTCGGCATCGCCAATCCGTCGGGCTTGCTGCTGGCAGGTGTGATGATGCTGGTGCATCTGGGGCAAATTGAACCCGCTGAAAAAGTGCACAATGCGTGGCTGCTAACCATGGAAGACGGCATCCACACAGGCGATATCTATGCCGACGAGAACAGCAAGCGGCGCGTCAACAGCGAAAAGTTCACGCAGGCCGTCATTGACCGCCTGGGGCAAGACCCGTTAAAGCTGCGCCCGGTCAGCTACCAGCACGGGGCCAGCATCCCTAAAGCCATGCCGCCAAACCCGGTCATGCCAGATACGCAGCATAAGGAACTGGTCGGCGTCGATCTGTTTCTCGACTGGCAGGCCGCCGACGGTTCCCGCGATCCCAACGAAATCGGCAAAATCTTGAGCAAAATCAACGACGACACGCTCAAGCTGGTCATGATTACCAATCGCGGGCAAAAAGTATGGCCGGACGGTCACCCGGACACATTCTGCACCGATCACTGGCGCTGCCGCTTCCAGACTGAGGGCGAGGGACCGTTACCGGGCGTGGGCATTCTGCACAGGGATATCGTGGAACTGCTGGACCGCGCCGCCGAAGCGGGTTTCGACTTTATCAAGATGGAAAACCTCTATCGCTTCGACGGTGGGCTGGGCTTCTCGCTTGGTCAGGGGCAGTAAAGCGTCGTCTACAACATCATATGCTATCCGCAGGGCCACCATCTCCCCCGGCCCTGCGGATTCTTGCGTTCTTCGGCGTTCTTCACACTTTTCACCGAAAGATAAGCGCGGAAGCCCCTGGATTTATCTATGGGGATGTAGGGCGCAAAAGTTCTAATCTTCAACCAGGTTAGAAACTATTCATCCCGAATTTACCCGTTTGACTTCTTGACTTTAGACGAACTCTATACAATAAAATGTAATACGCATGGATAAACGGAGATCATGGCGGATATCGTTCGTACCGGTATCTGCCATCAGTATATGATTATGCCCACCGACATTACACACATTGACGACGATGCATTGATTCTGCATCTACAGTTACATGGGGACATCGTTACCGCCGATCTGGAAGCACTGGGGAAGATCGGTCAAGAAGCAGTCAGCGCAGGCCCGGCCTATGCCATCATCGACTGCACCGCGATCACATCGCTGCCGCGCAACCTCGTCAACAGCGCCCTGCGTGCAAATTCGCTGTTAGCGCTCGCCAATCACCCGAATTTGCGCTTCGCCATATTTGTGCAGCCAGACGCAGCGATTCGCAATATGGTTGATCAGATTTTTCGCAACATCCCGTATACCGTTATGGGAACGGTTGATGCCGCCGTCAACCGTTTGACGGCGGAAATCATCCCGAATGACCGCCTCTGAGTCATCGTCATGCGGTCCGGCACGGCCTGAATTGGCTACATAGACGAGCAGCCCCTCGTCCCCTACCATAGGTTGTGACGACCAATTACTCACTTATTCGAGTGCCGAATCAAACGAGGGACGTATGACTTCAATACTTGCCGCGCAACTGTACACTATCCGCGATTTTACGAAAACGACCGCAGACTTTGCCGCCAGCATGAAGAAAATCCGCGAAATGGGCTATCAGGCGGTGCAAGTTTCTGCCATTGGCAGCGACATCCCGCAGGCCGATGTGGTCCGCATCTGCGACGACAACGGCCTGACGATCTGCAATACGCATATCAAATATGATCTGCTGGACGGTGATCTGGATTCGATTATCGAACAGCATAAGCTATGGAAGACAAAGCATGTCGCTATCGGCAGTTTACCGGGGCAATACCGTCAGGATGGCGAGGACGGGTACAAGCGGTTCGCGGCATGGATGAACGGTGTCGGGGAAAAATTGGCAGAAGCCGGGTTGACCTTCAGCTATCACAATCACAGTTTTGAGTTTGTGCGCTTTGGTAGCCGTAACGCGCTTGAGGTGATCTATGAAGAAACCGATCCCCGCTTCGTGCAGGCGGAAATTGATACCTACTGGGTAGCGCACGGTGGCGGCGATCCGACCGAGTGGATTTTGCGCATGAAGGACCGGATGCCTGTCGTCCACCTTAAGGACATGGTGATGGTTCTCGATGACGAGGGCAAGGCACAGCATACCATGGCGGAAGTTGGCGAGGGCAATCTCAACTGGTCGGGGATCATGGCGGCGCTCAAAGACGCCAACGTCGAATGGTACGCCGTCGAACAGGACATCACCCCCGGCGACCCCTTCGATAGTCTGGCGATCAGCTTCAAGAACCTGACGGCAATGGGGCTGGAATAGCAAAACATCGGTGGTCAGTGACCGGTTTTCAGCGCGGCAACGCCTGTGCGTTCCCGATGAATAACCGGTTGCCGATCACTTTCAACGCACCTCTGCTTTCTGGTGACGCTCCCCACGAATAAATTCGGAGGCTTCTGTTGCACGCTTGCCCCAACGGGCTACGTTACGCAACACGGACACGTCCTGTCCGGTACTGCAACTGTCGTCTGAGCCTATTCTGCTTCTGTACGACATGCAGGTTATAACACAAAAATGTGGTGGCATGGCGTATTTTGTCCGATAATTTCCGGCACAAAATACAGCCCATACACACCACGCGCCTTATATTTCCATAGATAAATCAAGGGGCTTTACGGCGCACTTTGGTAAAATACGCCTTGAACGAAGCAGAGAATAAAGGAAGTCTCCCCCATGACCGTACTTGAAATCATCCAGCCGGATAACCCGGTGCTGCGAAAAAAGGCCATCAAAGTACAGAGCTTTGACGCCAAATTCCAGAAACTTATCGATGACATGATCGAAACCATGATGGACGCCCCCGGCGTTGGACTCGCCGCGCCGCAAATCGCTGTCAGCCAGCGTGTGATCGTGGTGCGCCTGCCCGATGACGAAGAAAGCAAGAAGGAATACGGCAAAGAGGCAGGCGTGACCTACGTTGTCGCCAACCCCAAGATCATCAAGGAAAGCCGCGCCATGGTCGAAGGTGTAGAGGCGTGCCTCAGCATCCCCGGCTACTTCGGGGAAGTGGACCGTCACGAGTCCATCGTTATCACCGGGCAAGACCGCCATGGCAAGCCGATTCGCATCAAGGCGAAGAACTGGCTGGCACGCGTGTTTCAGCACGAGATCGACCACCTGGACGGGCAGTTGTTTATCGACATTGCTAACAAGGTCTGGCGTGCGGAGGATATGGAGATGGAAGAAGAGGCGGCTGACGGCAACGAATCCGCTGACTATGAAAAACCCGATGTCGCGCCGGATACGGACAAGCTCACCCCGCCTGTAGATGGCGAATAGTCCGTATGCAAACGCGTAAACTCGGTACGACGCGACACACCATCACCCCCATCGGCCTCGGCCTCGCCGCCATCGGGCGACCGGGTTATATCAACCTCGGTCACGGCGATGACCTCGGCGGGGATCATGACGTGGCGGCGATGCAGGCCAACGCGCATTTGATCCTTGATGCCGCGTGGGATGCCGGAATCCGCTATTTTGACGCGGCACGATCTTACGGTCGTGCGGAGGAATTTCTGGGCAACTGGCTGCGCTCTCGTGAAATCCCGTTGGATGCGGTGACAATCGGCTCCAAATGGGGCTATACGTACACTGCGAACTGGCAGATCGACGCCGAACACCACGAAATCAAAGAACACAGTATTTCTGTGCTGGATCGCCAGTGGACGGAGACGCAAACCCATCTTTCCGGCTTTCTGGACGTGTATCAAATTCACTCCGCGACGCTGGAAAGCGGCGTGTTGAGCAACCATCGTGTGCTGGCGCGTCTGGCGGAACATAAGGCGCGGGGGACTGTGATCGGCCTCTCTGTGAGTGGACCCAAACAGGCCGACGTATTGCGCCGTGCGACCGTCACACGGATTGACGGAGCGCGGCTGTTCGACACGGTGCAAATCACCTGGAATCTGCTGGAAACGTCTACGACGGATGCATTGAATGAGGCCAAATCCGCCGGAATGGGCGTCATCGTCAAGGAAGCGCTGGCAAATGGTCGCCTGACGCCGAAGAATGACACGCCCGACTTCGCGGACCAGTTCGCGCTGCTGAGTCGTGAGGCGAAACGACTTAACACCACAGTGGACGCGATGGCATTGGCGGCGGTCATGGCGCAGCCGTGGTGTGATGTCGTCCTTAGCGGAGCCGCCCGCGTCGATCATCTTCAGGCGAATGTTGCTGCTGTAAACGTCCAATGGGACGACGAGGCCGCAAATAATCTGGCGGGGTTGGTCGAACCCCCGCCAACGTACTGGCGCACGCGGTCCGCGCTTGAGTGGAACTAAAACAGGGCAAAGATAAACCCGAAAGCGCAAGGGCAAAAGGCGCGGGTGCCAAGTTGCAGACGAACCGCCATCACTCGTTTTCTCATCATTTTCTCGCTTGAACACACGCGCATCGTTCGTTAGTCTATGGCGTCGAAGCAGGCAAACGGAACGCAACGGGCTTGTTGCGGGCTATCTTGCAGGCTGACACCATCTATACCGCCGCTGGCAGGTTCCGCAGGGGATAACGCTGACGAAACAGGCCGGGTCCGCTAGAGAGTCGCTCATGCTTGAGTGGCACTCCGGCGGATACCGGCTTTTTTGCTGTCTCGTCACGTTGATCTATTCACCCACATCCAAAGGAGCGAAACCCGTGGCAGAAATTCTGGACCTCATCCGCATTAACCTGCTTTCCCCGATGGTGCTGGCCTTCGCACTGGGCATCATCACCGTCCTTGCCCGCAGCGATCTACGCCTGCCGGACCAGATTTATCAGGCGATTTCCATCTATTTGCTGCTGGCAATTGGGCTGGAGGGTGGCTTTGATCTGGCGAAAGCGCCAATTGATACCTTTGTCGGCCCGGCGCTGGCGGCTATCGGCATGGGGATGTGCATCCCCGTCGCTGCGTACTTCGCGCTGACCCGCTTTGGCGGTTTGAGTTCGGCAGATGCGATTGCGGTCGGCATTCACTATGGCGGTGTGTCGTCGGTGACCTTGAGCGCGGGCATTGCCTTTCTCGATGATCTTGGGCAGTCGTTTGAGGGCTTTTTGCCGACGCTGTACGTCGTTATGGAACTGCCCGCGTTCTTCGTGGCGCTGCTGCTGGTCGCCCGATTCGTCGCGTCGGAGAGTAGCACCCCGGTAAAGCGGCAAAGCTGGCGTGATGTCGCCGTCGTCGCCCTGACCGGAAAGACGTTTATACTGCTGGGTGGTGGCGTGTTGATCGGTTTGCTTTCCGGCGAGGCGGGTGAAGCGCGTGTAGAACCCTTCTTCTTCGATCTGTTCGACGGTGTGCTGATGCTATTTCTGCTGCAAATGGGGACCATCGTTGCGGAACGGCTGGACGAACTGCGTAAGGTTGGCCTCTTTGTTCTTTTCTACGCGATCCTGGCCCCGACGATCAACGCACTGGTCGGGATCGCGCTGGGGATGCTTTTCGGCCTTTCGACCGGGGGCGCGTTTATTCTGGGGATCATCGCCGCCAGCGCCTCGTTTATCAGTGCGCCAGCAGTCGTGCGTGCCAATATCCCGCAGGCCAACCCCGGCATTCACATGACGACCGCGCTTGTCATCACCTTCCCGTATAACCTCATCATCGGAATGCCGCTGTATTATGAGTTCGCGCTGCTGCTAGAACGTGTGCCGGGTTAATTGCGGATCTCAAGGCCGAAGCGCCAGCCGAACGCGCAGAGGTGCATGGTCAGAGCCGCCCGCGTCCGGCAGCGAAGCGGCTTCTAGCGCAGCGAAGTGATCGGCCTCATAAAACAGATAGTCGATGCGCACCAGCCGCCCGAATTGCTGCATGTTGAGCTTGTTATACGTAAATGTCCAACCGGGGCCGCTGCCGATGGCCCGGTGCGCGTCGGTAAAGTGATCGACCAGCAGGCCATAGTCGATGTTGAGGGGCGTCATGTTGAAATCGCCGAGTAGAATCACGGGGACCGTTTCCGCTTCTGCCCGCGCCAATAGATCAACGATATCGTCGTGCCGCAACCGCGTGCCGTGTTCCACAATTGGATAAGCGGCGTGGACGTTGTAGATAGCGATCTGTTGCCCGTCCACGTCAATCAACAGGCGCTGGAATCCCTGTTGGCGCTTCCAGAACTCGCTTTCGAGGATGGGGTAACGGCTCATGACGCCTTGTCCCGCCGTCCACTGTTGGGGGTATGGGTCCCATACGCGATAGGGGAAGCGCTCGCTGAATTCAGCGTCCATGCGTTCGGCTCCGGGCGGCGATATCTCCTGCAAGGCGACAATATCGGCGTCCGCATCACCGACTACACGCACCACGCCGTCAAGCTGATTTTGGGCAAAGGAGCGGACATTATAGCTCATCAGCGTCACTTGCGGCGTATCACCGGCGGTCGCCCATGCCGGGGGCGATTTCGGCAGCCAATCGGGGGCATACCAGGTCATAAAGGCAATGGTCCCCGCAGAAAGCAGTAGCACCAGCCGCCACTCGCGGGCGATCAGCATCACCAGCAGCAGAAACGGCGCTGGGATCACCAGCAGGTGCAGAATGCTGTAGAACAGCCCCAGCAAATTGAGTGCCTCGCCGATGGTCAGCCGCAGCACCAACACGCCGATCAAACTGAGGGCGTAGGCCCCGGTCAATGCGTGAACGGTGTAGGTGATTACGCCGCGCAGCAGCGATGGCGGCGCGGACGCCGTGCGCGGCAATTTTTTGGAGACAATATCGGTCATAAGTCGGTTGTCCTCATGTGACGCTCCCCTACCACCATACACGATTTTACGCCCGGAGGGGTTCGTAGATCAGTTGACCTCCAAGTCTTTCAGCCCTCGTCACTGCCCCTCACCACTATCCGAGTAAACACCCATCCAGCACACCCGCCCCCAACACCGCGCCGTCGAACGTCACCGTTGATAGAAAGCCGGGATTGACCGTCACCCGGTTCTGCGCATCGACTTCCAGCAAACGACCGGACAGCCGCCGCGTATCCACCCCGCCGGGATACAGGTCGCGCACAGTGATGAGTTGCCCGGTCAGCGCATCGAAGGCGGTCAGTGTCCCCGCTGCGTCCAGCATGTAGAGCAAGCATCCGGTGTCGGTCGCCAGCAGCGGTGCGGCGTCAATGCTCCCTACAAAGCGCTCGCGCCAGCGCACGATGCCCGCCGAGTCGATTGCCATCAGCGTGCGCCCGGAATCCCCGAAATAAATGTACGTGGTCCCGGCGCGATCCACATGCATCTGTGCGAGTCTTCCCGGTGACGGGGTGATCCCCTGCGCGATAGTCGTTATGGAACCGTCGGGCGCAATGTGCAGCAAATCACCGCCGGCAAGCGCCTGCCATCCACCGAATGCAGGCGCGAACACAGGCATTTGTGTGAGTTCTGCATGACCGGTTACAATGCCGGATGCATCCACAATCCACAGGGCATACCCATCGCTTCTGCGCACACTGTAGACGAAGTTCGCACCATCCGGCGAGAGTTTAAGTTCTACAGGACGCCCGGAACCGGATAAACTCAACAGCGTTGCGCCAGATGCATCGAAAACTGTGAGATTGCCATCCGGCGCTGCAAAGGCGATGCTCTGCGCCGTATCTTGCCTTGCAACGACCAGTGGCAACGCGGCATCTACCGTCCACAGGGCACGATAACGTCCATTTTCAAGCACAAGCACCTGCCCGTTTTCTGTATGGGCGACGATCTGCCCGTTTTGCAGCGCTGCCAGCCCGATCACGTCGCCGTCGGTCGTAATCTGCCAGCGGACCGCCCCGGTTGCACCCAGCACCCGCAGCGTATTCGCCGAAGCTACCGCTATCTCATCACGCCCCGGCAATGTGACCGGGGGAACGTTCGGCACGACCGCGAGTGTTCGCGCATCCACGAAACCGGGTTGCAGACGCGCCTGCCACAAAAATGTGAAATCCAGCGGATGCAACCAGCCAGATTCCGCCGGATTGCCGTCGATGTAACCGGGACCGCCGTCACTGGGTAAAAAGCGCCGGATTTCATAGTGAAGATGCGGCAAGCCCTGTTCCGGGTCACCGACTGTGCCGACAATCTCCCCGCGCTCGACACATGTTCCCTGGGCAGGCAGGCGGATTGTTTCCGTCTCTTCGACATGACCGTACAGCGAATAGGTGATGCTGTCATCGGGGAAGACGTGCTCTACGATAACCACACCCCGGTTGATGTCCCAGCCTTCCGGGTCGGCATAGGTGACGCGCCCACGTGCCGCCGCATAGACTGGATCGCCATAGCGATTGAACGCTACATCCAGGCCGACGTGAATCCCGTCGTAGCGCCGCCGAAAGCGCCCGAAGTCGTCCCACCCGCGAGACAGTGTCCCCGATATCATGCTCACCGTGTCTATCGGATAGTCGATAGCGTCCACCACGCCACAAGGGGCGAAGTCGTTGTTTTGTGCGGAAACGCTTGTAGGCAGCAGGAACAAACATAAGAGCAATACGCGGTGCAGTTGAGTCATTGGCGGAAAAATATGGGGCTAGGAGACAATCGTGCTCATTATAGTCGCGCCGGGGGCAATTCGCGCAAGAGGCAAGGGCCAATCAAAAGATAAAGACGAAAGAGACGAGGCGCAACCTGTTACGCCCCATCTAAAACAATCCAGTGACTATGCCTCTTGCGTCAGGAGAGCCTCTTCAATCATATCGCGGATGAGGTTTGGGGACGCGCCGCTGCGCCGTTCGATCATTTCGCCATCCACGAACATCATAAATGTGGGGATCGACTGAATGCCGAATTCGCCCGCCGTCGCCTGGTTCTGATCGGTATTCAGCTTAACGACCTTCACACGGCCCTTGTACTTCTGCGCCATCTCTTCGACAAAGGGCGCAACCGCCCGACACGGACCGCACCACTCCGCCCAGAAATCGACCAGTACCGGCGTTTTGCTCTTGAGTACCGTCTTGCGGAACGATTTATCAGTCGCGTGAATGGCGAACTCCTTCGCCTTCTTCTCGCTGGATGTGTCGGCGGCGGGTTCGTCCGAAGGGAGCGGTGTGCCATCAACCAGATGCGCGATATGGGCGCGTAAATCTGCCGGGCGCACGTTTTCCACGCTGGAAAGCACTTTGCGTCCGAACAGTCCACCTTTTTGCAGCGTCACAATGGCGGGCAGTTCCGGCGACCCGTACTGTTTGCGTGCAGACGGGTTGGCGCTGGCATCAACCTTGACCGGAAGCAGGTCATCGCCGCGCTTTTTGGCCTCGCGCTTAAGGGCGTCTTCGAGCGGTTTGGCGCTGCCGATGCCATCTAGCAGCAGGATTGCGGCAGGGGTTTTGTCACTCAGCACTTTTTTCAGTGTAGCGTCGTCGGCGGTAATCACGGGGTCGTTCTTCGCGGGCATGAACAATCGTTCCTTATACGTTGCGTTCGGTCTGGCTATCAGACGCACCGAACCGGGAAGATGTTACAACACGGCACGAACCGCAAGGTCGCCCTCTGTGTGCCAACTGAAGCAGATTTGACCGTTTACCGCTCCGTTTCTCTGGGGGCGGCTAGCAGATGTGCGCCGTGCGTCAGCGACGCGTCCATGCGCTCGACCGTCCCGCCCGCCAGATAAATCTCATAGGGGACGCTGCCGCGTTGCTTGAGATAGGTCTTGCCCGTTTCTGTGGTGGGCAGCGCGAGTTGCAGCCGGAATGCATGGGCAAGTTCGAATTTGACGCCGCCATATTCACGCGGGGAGGTCATGCCGAGCATGGTTTCATAGCGGGCAACAGAGCGATCGAGGTCATTGGTAAGCACTTTGACCCCGGAAACACCGGTGATACCGTTGGCGTGTGATATGGTCGCTTCTTCGTCGGGAACGCGGAGGTTGTGCGCGGTGACATCCTCAATGAAGAAGGGTGACATGCTGGTACCCACACGGGCCGATTTCCAGATGATTTCGGTACCATCGTGCCGGGTGCGGCTGCCCTTGACCGGTTCACCCACGCCGACGCCGCGCCCGCGCATGGCTTGCGCCGCCGCCGCGATATCGTCCGCACCCAGCACATAGGCGACGACTCCCTCGCCGTTTTCCAGCATAAACGTATAGTCCTCGGTGCCGGGTTTAGCGGTGATTCCGGTGCTTGCCATCAACTCGATATAGCTGCCATCTTTGAAGCAGATAAGCGCATTGTGCGTTGCGCCGCTGGCGTGCTTGCCGCCACGAATGACCGTAAACCCAAGCTGCGCGAAATCTGCCACCGCGACATCCAGACTATTGACCGCAATCACCACATGATCGAAACGAAACCCCATCTATATACCTCCTATATTCTAAAAGCCGCCAATGTAAACCGTAGAAAAGATTCAAAAAAGCCTTGTTCGAAAAAATCGAATGTTACAAAAAAGCGTCCAGCAATCTGCCGGACGCTTTTTGTCTTATGTGTAGCGCGGCGGATTTACTCCACGCGCACCAGGTTGAATTCGATCACCGACGGGTTGCCGTTGAAGTCCTCAATCTTGACGACGACGATACCGTCCTGCGGCACCATGAAGGAGATGCCCAGGCTGGCAACCTGCCCGATAGAGTTGCTTGCCAGCAACTGCCCGTCCTGCTCAACGGTTACACGGGGTTCAGCGCGGGTTTCCGTCAGCGGACGTGCGACCAACGTTACAGTTTCCCCTTCAAAGCCCTCGAAGGACAGGGTCGCTACGAACTGCTTGTCGCTGATGCGGATGACGTAGCTCTGGTCGTCCAGCGAGCGTCCGGCCTGATTTTCTACCGTTAGCTCGAACACGCCATTGTCGCCGGGGATGTAGGGCTGGATGACTACCGAGTATATGCCGCTTTCGAACAGTTCGAAGCCGCTGATTTCCGGGTCAAAGCCCGCGCCGCTGTCGTCGTCGAAGGTGATTTCCGAGCCATTTGGCGCGATGATCCGCAGCGTGGTATCGACCGCCTGGTCGGTATCCACCCGGATGTTGATGACATCACCTTCTTCACCTGCGAACGTGTAGTAGTCCGCCAGACCGTCGTCGAAATCGTCAATGACGCGCTCGCCATATGCGACTTCCTGCGGTTCGACGGTGGTCAGCGTCAGCGAGAAGGGTTCGACCTCGATCAGATCAAAGCTGGCGACCGTCAGCGCATATTCGCCGGTCGCTGGCAAAATCACCGGGCCAACCATGCCACTTGTGCTAAAGGCACTGACGCCATTTCCGGTCATCTCTACGAACAGGGCGAAACTCGTGGTTTCCAGGCTGGCGTTGACGATGTCGCCTGCTTCACCCATGAAGGTGAACACCTGCACGTTGTTGGCCTCATCAAGCTGGCTTTCAACCGTTTCGCCATAGGCGATTTCGGTGACGACCGGTTCTGTGACGCTGAGGACGAAGTCGCCGCTTTCCGGTTCTTCGCGGAAGATCGCGCCGTAGCTGGTGGCGCGGATCAGGACCGGCGCACCGTCTGGCACCACGAAGGCAGTAATCCGCGAGTCGAGACTACCCGCGCTGTCGTCGTCGGTGGTGATGATCTCGCCGTCAGAGGCGACGACTTCCAGATAGGTGTCGAAGTCCTCAGAAGTGAGCGTAATCGTTACCACGGTTCCGGGTTCCGCTTCCAGCAGATAGGCGACGGACGGCAGTTCTGGCCCAACACGACCTTCAACTGTATCGCCGATACTGATGGTGGCGTTATCGCCACTGGGCGGGGGAGCGTCCCCTTCACCGGCCTCGGCACTGTTGGTCGTTAGCAGGAACGCGCCAGTTTGCCCGTCCGTACCTGCGGTGAAGTATCCTGTGAAGCTGGTTACATGCAGGATATACTCGCCTGCATCCAGTGTAGTCACAATCTGCGAGTTGAGCGTCCCGGCGCTGTCGTCGTCTTCAGCGATGATCTCATCTGTTGCGTCACGCAACACCAGATACGCGTCGAACTCGTTGGATTCCAGCGTAATTGTTACTTCGCTGCGTTCCGCGACCACCAGCGTGTAATCAATCGCAAACGTGTCATCGGTCAATTCACCTTCGACACTGTCGTTAATGCCAATGAACCCTTCTGGCAGATTAGCGGGTTCTTCCGGTTCTTCGGCGGGTTCTTCAGGCTGTTCTGGTTCTTCCGCCGGTTCTTCCGGTTCATCAGCGGGTTCTTCGGCGGGACCGTTATCGTCTTCTGCGCCTGCGCCCAGCAAAGAAGCCGTCAGGGTGTAGCTGCCCGCTTCAAACAGGTCACCTTCAGAGCGATAGGAGCGCAGGCTTGATGCCGCGACGATGTACTCGCCCGCGTCAAGATCGCTGACGATTTGCGAGTTCAGAAGACCGCCGCCGTCGTCATCTTCCGCGACGATCACGCCGTCCGCGTCGTATAGCACCAGATAGGCGTCAAATTCGCTGGATTCCAGTGTCAACATAATGCCAAGTGGCGCTTCAAGGGTCAGGTCATACAGGGCGATGGGCGTGGCCTGATCCAGTTCGCCCTCCACAATTTCATCGATGGCAATCGTCCCAACCGCTACACCGGGGATGTCACCGGCTGCGGCTGCGCTATCCTCCGGGGCCGGACCCGCACCCTCCTCCATGCTTTCACCACTGCCATCTGCTTCAGCCGCATCCGCCGTCAACGAGACGGTGTATTCGCCCGTGGCGATCTGCTCGCCATCTGTCGCTATGGCACGCAGGCTGGTCACGACGACCTTATACTCACCCGCAGACAGCATGGTGATGATCTTGGCGTTTAGCAAGCCGCCGCTGTCGTCGTCCTCGGCGACAATTTCGCCGGAGGAATCCAGAATCAACAGCAGATACGAGTCGAATTCATCCGAGTCGAGGGTGACGGTCACTTCCTGTGCTTCGTCCAGTGCCAGCGCATAGCGGACTTCTGGCATGTCCTCGGTTAATTCACCTTCCAGCACATCGCCGGGGGCAATCGCCAGCACATCGCTGTCAGTAGGCTGCGCATCAGGCGCGGTGTCCGGTTCCGGCGGTGCCGCCCCGGTGGAATCAGCCGTCAGCGCCAGCGAAAAATCGCCACTGGCAAACAGTTCGTAATCCGAGCGGAAGGCACGCAGGCTGGTCGCCACAATCACGTAGCTACCCGCGTCCAGGTTGGTGATAATCTGCGCGTTGAGGCGTCCTGCACTGTCGTCATCCTCGGCGATGACCTCACCGTCAGCATCTTCCAGCAGCATATACGCGTCGAAGTCGCTCGCTTCGAGCGTAATCGTCACCTCTACCGCCTCATCAAGTGTGAAATCGTAGAGCAAGAAGGGGTGGTTGACATCAAGCGTGCCGTTCACCGTATCTCCCGGCCCAATCGGAGCCGTCTGCGCGCTGACCAGCGCCGCTCCGCTCAGGCTCACGACCAGTGCCAGCAGTGCCAGCACCAAAACCCTGAATCGTCCTCGCATAAAGTTCCCGACCTTTCTTAATTAAACCGCTTTGCTGTTCGGTATAGATTGGTTTGTCACTATTCAGTAGCGTAACAGCACTAGAATACCACGAACGGCGATTTCTGGCGTGACGTGGCGATAAGGAAGGGATGAAGGAACCGGGAACGCCAATCGCGATACAGCCACAAAATAGCAGGGTTGATATTTTGAGCAGGTGAGTCGCAAAAAAGCGACTTGAAAGCAATCGCCTTGCGCACAGTTCAAAAGATTCTTGACAAGTTGACGCCCTCATACTATACTCATTGTGTAAACGTGTACATATTGATTTACGATGATTTCTGGTCACTTCACGTCAATATTCAAGAATTATTGCTATTTTGTGTAAACGTGTACAGGCTTATGACCGCTAAAAAACCCCACCAGGTAACTATTGTAGACGTAGCCCGCGAGAGCGGTGTATCTCATGCGACCGTTTCACGCGTGCTGAATAAATCCGGCTATATTAAGGATTCAACGCGTGACAGGGTATTAGCCGCGGTCGAAAAGCTGGGCTATGTGGTCAACCAACAGGCACGAAGTCTGGCTGGTGGAAATTCACGCCTCATCGGGTTAGTCATCGCCGATTTTCTTGGTAGCTACATGGGTGATATTGCCCGTGCTATCGAGGCGGAATTGTTGGCCAACGACTACGATATTGCCATTTTCCCCACCCGAGCCGACCCCAAACGTGAACGCGATCAAATTGAACGTAATATGACCGGGCTTGTCGATGGACTGATTGTGACGCTGGTTAGCCCGCCAGAAGAATATCTCGACATGCTCAGTCAGCGTGGTGTGCCGTATGTGTTGATCGGCAGTGAGCGTGCCAATAGCACGCAAACCATCGTGGGATATACGAACTGGCAAGGTGGTTACGACGCGACTCAACACCTCATCGAACTCGGTCACAGACGAATTGCCTTTCTGTGCGGCCCGAAAGGTCGTGTTACCGCCGAAGCACGCTATCAAGCCTATTGTGATGCCCTGCGCGACGCTGCCATTGGGTACGATACTTCACTGGTTGTCCGCGCTAATTTCTCTCAGGATCAAGCGTATGCAGTGACAAAGCCGCTGCTTGAACTCGCTGATCCGCCGACAGCCCTATTCGCTGCCAATGACCGGTCTGCTATTGGCGCAATCAATGCAGCCAAAGACATTGGGCTTAGCGTACCTGAGGATTTCTCAATCGTCGGCTTTGACGGTGTTCGAGAAGCATCAATCGTTTCACCTGCATTAACGACTGTACAGGTTCCAATGCAGCAGCTTGGGCGTCAATCAGTGAATATGTTGATCGCTCTTATGGATAACCCTGATACCCCTGCGCGTACGGTCACGCTGGGAACCCAACTGATTATTCGGGATTCTACAGCGCCACCACGCGATTTTTAACCAGGTAATCTTGATGCCATGCCAAAGGAGGGCTAAGGAGGGAATAGCGAAAAATTGACGCAGGTATCCAATCCGATTTCATCACTTTTGAGATATTTCAGAATAAGGAGAACAATAGATGAAACGTTATGCTTTGTTACTTACTGTGATCGCTATGCTGGCGCTGGCGATTGTGCCGAGTGTCGTGGCACAGGAAGACATTACACTGGTGGTGTGGAACTGGTCGCAGGAGCAGGAAGACTTCTATGACGATCTCGCCGAAGCCTACAAAGAAGAAGCCCCCAATGTGACCATCGACTGGCAAACACGCGCCCTGCCGCAGCACACTGAATCGCTGCCGCTGGCCTTCTCCAGCGATCAGGCCCCGGATGTGTTCTTCTATGACGGCGTGTCCACCATGCTCCACCTGACCGAACTGCTGGACCTGGGCTGGGTGCAGCCAATCCAGAATTTGCCGGAAGACTGGACCGACCGCTGGGGTCCCGGTAGCTTCGCCGAAGGCGTGACGCACATCGGTGACGACTATTACTCGTTCCCGCTGCAAGATAGCGCCATCTGGGGCTACGGCTACCTGTTCTTCAATAAAGATGTGCTGCGCGAAGCTGGACTCGATCCTGAAGTTCCGCCGACGACCCGTAGCGAATTGATGGACATGTGCGCCACCATCGTAGAAAACACCGGCTCCTTCTGCATTTCTAATCCGATGCAGCCCGCCGCCGAACTCGCTCGCTTCTGGAATGCGTTTAGCGGTCGTGCCTATACCGATCAGTTCTTCGACATGCAAGCCGGTCGCTACAACGTTGACGACGAGCGTCATCTGAATACATTCGAGTTCCTGCAATCGTTCTACACCAACGAATACGTCCTCCCCGGCGTCTATGACAAAGCCACCGCCCGCGCAGCAATGGGTTCCGGTCAGGTTGCGTTCTACAGCGGCGGCGCGTGGATTCCCAGTGTGTTGACTGGCATGGGATTTGAAGACCTCGATCTCGGTATCACCGCGACCCCGACCCCGGATGGTGGCGCGACTGGTTCACTGGGCCAGAACCCGCTGGGTACGGTCCGCGTGTTCATCAGTAGCCAGACGGAATACCCCGAAGAAGCCTCGCAGTTCCTTGAGTGGCTGACTCGTCCCGACGGCTTCTATGCACAGAACTACGTCAACCGTGGGTTCGGTACGCTGTCCTTCGCAGATATGAGCAACATCGCCGACGAGAAACTGGCAGAAGTCGCAGCCATTGAAGCCGCGAATCCTGACCTGAAGATCGTCAACCCGCAGCCGCTACTGGCCTGCTCCGAAGTCGCCAGTTCCGAAGCACAGATCGCCGTTGAACAGATTCGCCCGAACTGGATTTGGGAAGAAATGCAGCTTGCACTGGTCGAAGGCGCAGACTTCGCCCCTGTAGCCGAAGAAATCGCTACTGAACAAAATCGCGTCTTCCTCGAAGAACTTGAAGCTGAAGGTATTTCACCCGATTGCTTCACCTTCCCCTCGTGGGACTTCTTGACCGACTTCACCGGTGATATGTACGGGATGGACGGCTAGTCCCTCTGTATTGTCAAGTAAGATTCATCAGGGACGCGGCACGCCGCGTCCCTGCAACTATATAATCGACCGCTTCGTTTGCAGGTGATGCTTCATGACTCAAGCAACCGCTCCTCCACCCACTGCCACTACGACACGCTTTAGACGACGTGCCCGTAATAAAGATATCCCCTTCAGTATGCGCGTGCAGCGCTACGATGTGATCTGGATTATCGCATTCCTCGCACCGTTTTTGCTGATGTATATGGCGTTCACACTGTGGCCGTTGATCGCAACTATGGGGTATTCGCTCTTTGAATGGAACGGCAGCGAACCTCTGACCGATTTTATCGGCTTAGACAACTACGTGCGCATCACCGGAGACCCTTCTTTCCGCGTTGCCTTTCAAAATACATTGGTTTTTGCCGTAACGAATACGATTATCAAACTCCCGCTTTCTTTCATGATTGCGGTGATTCTCACGCGGCGCTGGTTCTGGCTGAAGACGGTGTTCCGCACAGTGTTCTTCGCCCCGCTGGTGATTCCGGTGGCGATGGCAGGTCTTATCTTCAAGTTCCTGCTCTCTGTGAATAATGGTGCGGTGAACTCATTTTTGCAAAGTATCAACCTGATTGACCGCCCGATTGACTTTTTGGGCGATGCCGACTACGCAATCTGGACGCTGGTCCTGGTGTCTGTGTGGCAAATCTTCGGACAATACATGATCTACTGGATGGCGGCACTCGCCAACGTCCCCGAAGAACTGTATGAGGCGGCAGAGATCGACGGCGCGAGCGAACTACAGAAACACCTGTACGTTACGCTTCCGGTGATTCGCCCGGTGGCGGTGCTCATTCTATTCCTGTCGTTCGTCAACGCGCTGCGCGTATTTGGGCTGGTCGTTGCCATGACTGGCGGTGGCCCCGGACAGAGTACCTATGTCGTCTCCTACTTCATTTATCGCATAGGTTTCGCTGAGGCTCCGTTCCGCTATGGCTATGCGAGTGCGGCAGCGGTCCTCTTTGGATTTACTGTGTTGCTCGCGGTTACAGTGCAGGGCTATTTCGTGCAGCGTTCGCGTAAAGATTCGGGGGTGGCCTCATGATGACACTATTACGCAAGGTGGACTGGAGCAGCCGGTTTGTTCGCTACAATCTGATTATCAGCACAGTCCTTACGATTATCGGCTTCTTCTGGGTGTACCCCTTCCTGTGGTCGGCGTTCTCTGCATTCAAGTCACAGCGTGAGATGTTTACGGCTGGCTCGGATTTGATCCCGAAAGAGTGGACATGGGACAACATCCCACGGGCATGGAACGATGCCGGATTCGGCGATTATTTCTTCAACACTGTGCTGTACTCGGTTTCGTCAACGACGATTGTGCTGATCTTTACAGCAATGTGCGGCTATGTACTGGCCCGCTATCGTTTCCCCGGTCGAAACATCATCTTCAGTGTGATTCTCGGCACGCTGTTCATCCCCATCGCCTCCGTCATCTTGCCGCAGTTCTTGCTCGTCAAAGAGCTTGGCCTGCTCAACACGCGCCCAGGCGTAATTCTGGCGATGAGTGGCGGTGGCGCACTGTATGTGCTGTTGTTCGCCAGTTTCTTTAGCACCATACCTGATGAGTTATTCGACGCTGCACGCATTGACGGTGCCGGGTTCGGGCGGGTTTTCCAGCTAATGCTGCCACTGGCGAAACCGATTATCGGTACAGTTGCAATCTTCCAGTTCATCGGTAGCTGGAACGAGTTCAACATCCCGTTGATTTTCACACTCAGCAGCCCGGAACTACGCACACTAGCCGTTGGCATGTTCGCCTTCCAGGGCGAATACTCGTTCGACTGGGCCGGTTTCGCGGCGGGAACGTTGATCAGCATCATGCCGGTTCTGTTGGTATTCCTCGCGTTTCAGGGTCAGTTTGTGCGCGGTCTATCTGGAGCAGTCAAACAGTAATTGGGCCTCAGGCGGGGTAAGACCCGTTACCGTCTTCGGGTTAATCTGACGCAGCGCATATAAACGCAAACCGGGCGATATTCACACGAATATCGCCCGGTTTGCGTCTCGCCTGCTCAAAACATCGACCACGCTATTTTGTGGCTGTGCCGGCTATGCATTTCGCACATGCAAATCCTGCGTTTGGCATACGCTGCGAGGGTACGTCCACGAACGCAGTTGACACTCCCCATTTGCACCGTGTTATAATCGCCGCTTGACCGCGCTACCGTCACCGATGACGAAGTGCGTCAGGAGAGCGGGTGATGCCCCCCTGTTGTATCAGACAGCCAAAGCAGTGTATGTAACGGGGCGACCGTCCGTATTGATGTTTCACGACAATTAGAGAGAGAAATCGCCATGCTGCGTAATCGTCTGTGGAGTTGGGCGCTCCCGCTGATGCTGCTCGCCCTCAGCATCACTATTGCCCCGCAAAAAGCACGCGCACAGACCAATCTGTTGACCGACCCCGGTTTTGAGAGTACGGCTGTCTGGAAGAATGTCACCAGCGCAGCCGACGACAGTGCGTCGTTTAATGTCGCGCCTGCCTGGAACGGGTGGCTGACCACAACCGGTAGCGAGACGTGGCAAAACGTCATCCCCAACGGCTACCCGCACAGCAAGCGCTTTGAGGGGGAACCCTTCGTGCGCAGCGGCAATCGCTCGCAGAATATCGGGCGTGGCGGTGGCACGTTTACCGCTGCCGTCTACCAGACCGTCGCTGTTGAAGAAGGCGCGAACGTGATCGGCAGCGCTTATGTGGTGATGGACATCCCCGCCGGGGCCAACTCGCAGGCCCGTGTCGGCATTGACCCCAACGGCGGCAACAGCCCCTTTGACGGCGACATCGTATGGTCGGCGTGGGGGACCAACATTATTGGTCAGATGCGCCAGTTGACCGCACAGGCGACATCAACCGGAACAGCGGTGACGCTGTGGCTGTACGCCACGCAAACTGTCCCCTCGAACCCGAACGGCGTATTCTGGGATGATGCGTCGCTGACTGTCGGCGGTAGTGGTGGTTCTGCTGGTGGCGAAGATGGTGACGCTACCGATGGCGAAGATGCGCCAGAGGCCGCCCCACCGCCGCCTGCTTCGGTACCCTTCGTGCAGGCACAGGGTGCGCAGGACGACGGCAGCATCATTCATACCGTGCAGTCCGGTGATACGATCAATTCGATTTCGGTGGCGTACAACGTATCGCCCGATGAAATCATCGCGCTCAACGAACTGGCGAATCCGCGTTTGCTATCTGTAGGTCAGCAGTTGATTATCCGCGAGGCTGGCAGTGATAGTGGCGATGATGAAGGCGACGCGGGTGATTCTGCCGACGAAGAAGACTCCGGGGCAGACGATGCGACCGAAGAACCCGCCGCTGAGGATGCGGCAGACGATGCGACCGATGATCCGGCAGACGATGATCCGGCAGAAGACCCTGCTGGTGATGACGGCGGAGAAGCACCCGCTGACGACGCGGACGATGATCCGGCAGACGATGATCCGGCGGACGATAATCCGGCGGACGATGCGGCAGCGGCAGATGACGACGAAGGCGACACCGCGCCGCCCACTGCCCCAACCCCTGCGCCGACCGCACCGGTCGCTGTGGCTGATGCCGCCGGAGAACCGGATGATCTGAACGAAACCGCCGGGATGGTATGCGCGATCATGTTTGAGGATGCCAACATGAATCGCTTGCAGGACGCCGACGAGGTCGCGCTGGCTGGCGGGACGATCACATTGATAGCAGGCGGGGACGAAGTCGGCAGCGTGTTAAGCGACGCCACCGGCGATCCGCTGTGTTTTGACGACCTCGCCGCCGGGGAATACACCGTTTCTGCATTGCCGCCCGCCAACTACGGGCTGACGACACCGACACAACTGCGCCTGCGGGTGCAGGTTGGCTCTGATTTGACGGTGCAGTTTGGCGCGGCAACGGGCGTGGAAGTCGCCCAGGCCCCGCCCGCCGATAGCGGCGATCTGACCGAAGAAGAGGCTGCTCCGCCGGAGCCAGAAACCGAGGACGAGAACCCGATTATGCAAAATCTGGGGTTGATTATCTTCGGTCTTGCCGGGTTGACGCTGGTTGGTGGCGGGGTGATCGCGCTGCTGCTGCGCCGTAGTTAGCCGGCACTCACGAATAAATCACCGGGGCGGCCCACCGGTCGCCCCTGGAAGAATGCGCTTCTCCATCATGATTTTAAGGGATCGACCATGACCCTACGGGCCAAATTCATCATCGTGACCCTGTTTGCCCTGTTGCTGTCGGCGGCGACCGTCAGCGCCCAGGACGGGCAGTTCTGTGCGCGGGCCTATGAAGATCGCAATGGCAACGGCGTGCGCGATACCAGCGATCCACCGCTGACACGTGGCATCGGCGCGACCTTGCAGGATGCACGCGGCGTTGTGGTCGCCACAGCAATGCTCGACAATTCGCCGACAGCCGGGTCCGGCGTGATTTGCTTTCAAGGGCTGAACTACACGCAATACACGCTGACAATCACCAGTGCAGAGTTCACGGCGACCACAGGCGACAGCCTCATTGCCGAACTGGTGCGTGGGCAGACGCCCCCGGTCCTTGAATATGGCGGACAGCGCGTGACCGTCGAAACAGCCGCCCCGGTGGTGGACGATGCACCCGCCTTCGACCGCGACGAACTGGCAGAACGTGCCCTCGTCTCTGCGCTGGGGTCGGGCGTGGCGATGCTGATAACGGCTATTTTCGGTGTGATCGTCTATCTGCTGTTTGTGCGTCCACGGATACGCCGCGCCGCCGCTGCGATGTCACAGCAACAAGACTATGAGGCACAGTTCCGCCGCCCTGATCCGCGCCAGACAGCCACACAGGAAATCCATCGGCAGGGATAGCCCGCGCAAAACATTACCAGAATCGAATTTCACGGGGACACGGCTTATATGTCCCCTTTTGATTGGTCTGGTTGCTCCTGCGGGTGAATTCGGCATAAGAAATGATCGTTATGGCGCGGTCATGTGGTACAGTCAGGCACGATTGTCTTACACTCGCGCTGCCCTGACCTGACCGGAAAACCGCCATGACTCACATTCACATTCTGCACACGCCCAAACCAGAACACGTCGCTCACTTCAACGCTCATCTTGAAGGCGATGCCACCGTGACGGTGGGCGATCCCATCCACGCGGAAACGCAAATCCTCATCGGATCACGCCCATCTGCTGAACAACTCGCCGCCGCACCGCACATTCAGACGATTGTCATTCCGCACGCCGGGTTGCCTGCCGGTCTGCATGAAACGTTGCGCGATTTCCCCCATATCACTGTGCATAACTCGCATTTTAACGCGCCTATGACTGCGGAGATGGCTGTCGCGCTGCTATTGGCGGCGGGCAAGCGTCTGCTGCCTTCGGATCGTTCGATCCGTCGAGGAGATTGGCGCGACCGAACCGGTGCGCCGTCCCACCTGTTCCTGGACCGGGCGCGGGCGCTCATTCTCGGCTATGGCAGTATCGGGCAGCATATTGGGCGCATTTTACGTGGATTCGGCACCCAGGTAAGCGCCATCCGGCGCAATCCACGCGGGGAAGAAGGCGTGTATCCGCCGGAGAAACTGCACGATCTGTTGCCGCAAGTAGACGCGCTGCTGATCTCCATGCCCCTGACCCCTAGCACCGAGGGCATGATTGGTGCAGAGGAGATCGCGTTGTTGCCGCCGGGTGCGGTCATCGTCAATGTGGGGCGCGGGCCAATCCTCGACCAGTACGCGCTGTACGACGCGCTTAAAAGCGGGCATCTGCGCGGGGCCGGACTCGACGTATGGTGGAATTATGCACGCGGTGACGCCCCCATCGACAATACGCTGCCGTCAGATGCGCCGCTGCACGAACTTGACAACATCGTGATGAGTCCGCACCGGTCAGTCGGTCCGGGCAGCGAAGTCGCCGAACGCCGCCGTATGGAAGCGCTCGCTGGCATCATGAATGCCTATTTTCGCGGCGAAGACATCCCCAATCGGGTAAGTTTGGATGCCGGATACTAAAAATTCCCTGATCTTCGCAGCCAATCCCCGACAATTTGCGCGGCTTGATCTGGTGCGGCGTGCGGGAACAGATGCCCGTAGTCCGCCAGGGTGATATGAGTCGCATGGGGTAGTAATTTCTCGACGCCGCGCTGTGCGCCTGACACATAAGTATCGGACGTGCCCCCGCACACGATCAAGGTCGGAATCTGCGTGCGGGACAGGGCAGCGACATCACGCCATACCCCCGTGTGCATTGTGCGGAAGATGTACGCCTCCCATTCGCGGGGCCAGGCCAGCGTCAGCTTATCGCCATCAGGAACAAGCGTATCCACATAGGCCCGCAGCGCCACGTCTGACCAATCGCTAAACAGCTTCTTGGGTCGCCAGTAGTCGAACGCCTCTTTGTAACTGTCGAAGGTGTACCTGCGAAGCTCGGCGCGTTCGGCATTGCCGCGTGAGGGGCGTTTGCCCAACATATACGCCAGTCGAATCGCCCACAAAAACGGTCGCGGTAATATCGTTGGGTCCAGCATGACGAGAGCGCGGACACGTTCCGGCTCTCGAATCGCCGCGACCATCGAGGCGACCGCGCCGA
>DAOTXA010000157.1:0-3637 GCA_034435595.1 Anaerolineae bacterium
GCCGGATGTGGTCGAATTTGCCGCATCAACGCCGACACTGCCGCCCCCGGCGACCAAAACCCCGACGCCAGAAATCACCGTTGTCACCACTATCACGCCGACACCGTTCAGCCTGCCCACCAATCAACCGACCCGCGATTTCGATGTCGTAGCGCTGGATACGTACTGCTCGCTCGATACACCGGGGATCATCGAGGTATACGTGCGCGACAGCACCAACGCCCGCCTGCCCGGTCAACCGGTGCGCGTCCGCTGGGCAAATGGCAGCAACACCTTCTTTACCGGACTCAAACCAGAACGTGGTATCGATTACGCCGACTTTCAGATGGAACCGGGACTCGCGTACACTGTGCAAATGCCGGGACTGTCTGACCCGTACCCGACGCCATTAGAAGCACGCACCTGCCCGACCACCGGCGGCGAAGAATCCATCATCTCGTATCAGGTCGTCTTCCGCGCAAATTAGGCCGACATCATGAGAAACAGGCAAATTCGGTTTCGTAGCGTCAGTCGCAACAGCCTGCGTAACAACAATGCAATGGTATCAAATCAAATTACCGTTAAAATGTCATCATGATAAAAAATGACACACCTAACCCCGACGGGCAACGCCGAGCGCTTGCGGGCGATCCTCATCGCCCGGTCTATCATTTTTTGCCACCTGCCAACTGGATGAATGACCCCAACGGATTAGTTCACTGGCAGGGGCGCTATCACCTGTTCTACCAGTACAACCCGCACGCGGCCTACTGGGATGCCATGCACTGGGGGCACGCTTATAGCGACGATCTGGTCCACTGGCAAGACGCGCCGGTTGCGCTGGCCCCTTCGCCGGATGGCCCGGATAAAGATGGTGTATGGTCCGGCTGCATGGTCGATGACAGGGGCACACCGACCATCGTGTATACCGCCGTCCATCCAGAAACGCAGTGCATCGCCACTGGCGACGACGATCTGACGGTATGGACCAAACACGCGGATAATCCCGTCATCCCTGCACCGCCGCCAGAACTTGACGTTAAAGGCTTTCGTGATCCGATCGTGTGGAAAGACGGCGACTTCTGGTATATGACGCTGGGCAGCGGCATCGTCGAAGATGGCGTGACGAAGGGCGCAGTCCTGCTGTATCGCGGGGAAACGCTGTATGCATGGGAGTACGTCGGCCCGCTCTTCACCGGGGATGGCGGCGAATCAGGCGACGTATGGGAATGCCCGGTATTCTTCCCCGACAATGACAAACACGCGCTGCTTGTATCCATTCTTGGGCATAAAGATGTGCTGTACTTTACCGGAAACTATGCAGATCACCGCTTTGATCCCGTCTACGGTGGCATCGTGGACTATGGACGCGAGTTCTTCGCGCCGCAGGTGTTCACAGACGCGCAAGACCGCCGCCTCATGTTCGGGTGGCTTAACGAAGGCCGAGATCAGGAAGCGTGCAATCAAGCAGGATGGTCGGGTGTCATGTCGCTGCCACGTGTGATGACCATAGACGACGAGGCGCGATTGGTCAGCATTCCCGCACCGGAACTCGAATCTCTACGCGATATGCATCACCATATAGAACAGATCACGGTTGAACCGGAGAAATCGGGCTATATAAGCGACATTAGTGGTGACGCGCTGGAAATCGCCGTACAATTTACTGTAGGAGAAGCGGCGGCATTCGGCCTGTCATTGCGAAGATCGCCGGATGGTCAAGAAGAAACCCGCGTTTTCTATGACACCATCGCCCAGCGTCTAGTCATCAATCGTCGTCGTTCAAGTCTATCGACCACTGTGCGCCGCGACACGATTCACGCGCCCCTGCCAATCGAACGCGGCAGCACGCTTAACCTGCGCATCTTCGTGGATCGCTCGGTGATTGAGGTCTACGCCGACAGCGGACGAACCGTCATGACCGCACGCATCTACCCTACTCGCGCCGACAGCACCGGCATCGACCTGTTCAGCGACGGCGACGTAACCGTTATCGATACGCTGGACGTATGGACGATGAAAGCCATCTGGCCTATTCGCTAGACTTACGCATATTCTGCGAAGGCACGCACCAGACGCAGCGAGGCATCCAGCGATCTCTGTGCGCCCGGTTTCTCGTGATTCCACAGGCTGAACAGGATTCCGGCAACGTCCGCTTGCTGCGCGACCCGCACCAATGTTGATTCGGTGTGCATGACCGATGGCCCATCAGCAGCCGGGTAATTCATCGCGGGCATTTCCGCCGGATCAACAATATCTGTGTCAAAGTGGATGTACAGCGGCTTGCGCGGCAAATCCGCCGCCAGCAGCGCGTCAAGGTCCGGCAGATGGCGCACCTCTGTCCCGCGTAACAGTTCCTCTTCTTCCGGGTCAAGGTCGCGGGCATCCGTCAGAATTACATCCGAGGGCGGAATCGGATCAAGCCCAATACGCTGCATCAACGATTCGTTGCCAAGACCGACCAACGCCGCCAGCGGCATCCCACCCAGAAAACCGGACGGTGTTGTATCTGGCGTGTTGAAATCACCATGCGCGTCATACCACAACACGGCGGGCTGTTTGTCTTCAAGCCCTTTCATCGCACCCAGCGCGGTCACACATTCCCCGGCGAAGATAAAGGGTGTTTTGTCACTGTGAGCGCGAATCGTCTCTGCCAGTGCGACATTCACCGCTACGACCGGATCACTATAGGCGTCAAAATCGGGCGTGATATCCACCCACTCCGCGCCCAGTTCCCCCGCGATCCCACTTGCTTTGACCGCGTCAACGGCGGCGGTCGCCTGACGCTTACCCAACCAGTACGGGACGCCGATACAGATAAAGTCCATTAGCTACCTCTGTTCGCGCATCATCTTATGCACAGATTTGACAATCGCCAGCGGACCGGGCAGCGGTTCATCCATCCAAAGCATATGTACTGGAATCACCAACCCCGGCAGATTCGGCGTCAGATAGTCGCCATCCACATTGACCGGGCGCGGCTGAAAGCGTCCAGTACGGTCGGCGCGATAGAAGCGTGATTCGTTGCGCAGCGGGTCAATAATCCAGTATTCGCGCACCCCGAACGCCTCATATTCTGCGAATTTTTCGCCATGATCGCGGGCGACACTTTCCGGCGAGACGACTTCAATACATATATCCGCCGGACCGTCCATAAACCGCGCCGTCAGATTGCTCGCGTTCGCACCCAGCACCAGCATGATATCCGGCTTGCGGGCAATTTTTCGCTCGCTAATCCGCATGTTAAAGGGGCTGTGCCGCACAGAACCTATCGGCTTCACTTCCAGATAGGCTTCTAGCAATAGCTGCAAATAGCGGCGAATCTCACGATGTTCTTCATGCACAGGGGCCAGACGGTACACAGTCCCGTTTACCCACTCGTAGAAATGCGAGCCATAATCTTCGAGATAGGTATCCCATGTGACATTATGTGCCACTGTGGTGCTGTCAAGTACTCCCGTCATGGGTGGCCTCCCGCCGCCAATCATTACATATGGGTTTCTTTTCGGTTTGAGTATAGCAATATCACGACCTTGAAACAATCACAGACCGCATGACAGCATCAGAGATTTACATCCTAAGAGCGCGTAGTGACCATCCGTAGATCACCATAGACGGTCCGGGGCCACGCCGACCACGTCAAATACAGGTGTAGATC
>DAOTXA010000158.1:0-3309 GCA_034435595.1 Anaerolineae bacterium
GGAGCCGGATCGCTTTAGCGTCTGGCGGAATGATACGAAACGACCAACCATTAAAAACCTACCCATGACAGGGAGGCGGGCTGGTGAGGGCGAGATTACGAGAACGCGATTGCCCTTCTCTTTGCCATTGATCGACATACGCGGGCGAAATCATGCTATGCTGGGACGGTCAACCAGGAGGAGGCCGCTATGCCCAATCTGCCGCTCAATATCGTGGATGTATTCGCCGAACGACCGCTCGCCGGAAACCAGCTTGCGGTCCTCCGTCACGCCGGTCACTTGTCCGACGCCGACATGCTGGCGATCACCCGCGAGATGAACTATTCCGAGACGACGTTTATCCACAGCGATACGCCGGACAATGGTAGCGCCCCATCAAAAAGCGATGGGTATACTGTCCGCATCTACACTATGAGCGGTGAAATTGCCTTTGGCGGGCATCCCACACTGGGGACCGCCTACGTGATCCGCGAACATATCGCGCCAGATAAGCCGGAAACGGTGGTGTTGAATCTGCGCGTGGGGCCGATCCCGGTACGTTTCGACGACGATCACACGGCATGGATGCGCCAGCGCGACCCGGTCTTCGGTGCAGCGCGGGACAATCACGCCGAGGTCGCCGCTGCGTTCGGCCTATCTGCCGGTGACATCGACAATCGCTTCCCGGTGCAGGCGGTTTCGACGGGTGTCCCCTTCCCGATTGTGCCCTTCAAGACCCGCGCCGCCCTCGAATCTGTAAAGCCGGATTGGGACGCGTTCAGGGCGGCGGTGGCGGTCGATGTCGAACCGGATGCGTACATTAGCGGCGTGCTGCTGTTCGCGCCGGACCCGATCCACAGTCAAAACGACATCCACGCCCGTGTGTTGTTTGACGACCCCTATATGCCGGAAGACCCGGCGACCGGGGCAGCCAACGGGTGCTTCGCCGCGTATCTGGCGCGGAACCGCTATTTCGATAGCGAGACGGTCGATTGCCGCGTGGAACAGGGCTACATGATGGACCGCCCCTCGCTGCTGATGCTGAAATCAACCGACCATGGCGACCGCGTTGAGGTTAATGTCGGCGGGCAAATCTGGCCAGTTGTCCACGGCGAACTGCTGCGCTAATCTGCGTCGTTGAGTTCCACCAGCAGCGACCAATCGAGCAGGCCAATGCGCCCGATCAGGGTGAAACCTCCGTCTCCCATCGGGCGGAACACGTAGGTATCGCCTTCTTCAAACGGGATCGGCAGGCCAAAATTGCGGTTTATCGTCCCGATGTGCGCTACGATAATCGTATTCGTCCCTGCTTCTGGTTCGACGGTCAGCAAATCCGCCAGCGTGACCTCTAACTCTGAGCGCTGGATGATCTGCGTCGGTTCGCCAAAAGCAAGTTCGATGGTATCGCGCACGCGGCAGAGTTCGGTGGTGATGAGCGTGCTAACGGGCAGATTCAATTGTGCGTAGCTGTCGCCGATAGCAAGCGCTTCCTCGCGCCCGCGTGTGGATAGATTGCGTTCAGTCGCGCAACCGGCGCGGTCGGTGTCACCACTGCCAACGCGATCCGTATGCGTGTGCCGCACGTATAAAATCGTGCCGCCGGACTGCATCTCGTCCAGCAGTACCGCCAGATCATCGCGGCGGGCGTCCTGCTGCGCTTCGAGACATGCGGTGACTTCGGCTTCAATGATTGCCTGCAACGCGATCACACTTGCCAGCGCACCGTCCGTGTCCTGATCAATGCTGCGTGTATCCTGATATTCTGCCCATGCCGCGTCGATCTTATCCTCGAAGTCGCCGCGCTCGCAGGCCGCTTCGTATGCCGCCTCGATCTCCTGTGCAGATGCGCCGCTTATCATCCCCAGCAGCAGCGCAAACAACAATGCCGTCATGATCCGCTTTGTGTTTATCAGTGTATTCATCGGACTCGCCTAAAACTCGTTGACAGATGATCGAGTATAATCAGTTCGCCATGTGTTAGCGCCTTATAAAAAACTTTTTAACGGTCGAGTTTTTCCCGATGCCGTTTCCCCACGTTTGACCGACGCTACCCCACTCCCCGGTAGATTCGCCTTCCGGCTTCCTGATATGATGCGCATAAGCGAGTATTGGGAGGACCCTTCAATGATGAAACGTATGATGACAGTTACTATCGCGGGGCTATTGCTGCTACTGCTGGCGGCGATACCTGTTTCTGCACAGGAAACGAACCTGCTGACCGATCCCGGTCTGGAAAACGAGCAGTTCTTGCTGATGAGTGCCGAATCGAGCCTGATTAGCTTTAGTGTGCCTTATGACTGGCGCGGCGGGGTAATTCTATCGCCCCAATTCGAGTCCTGGATGAACCAGCACCCGACCGGGTATCCGCATACGTCGTGGATCAAGCGCGAAGGCGGTCGCAGCCTGCACATCGCACGCGGCGGCGCGACCTTCACCGCCTTCGTCTACCAGCAGGTGAGCGTCGCCGAAGGCTCGCCGGTTCGTGGCGGCGCATGGGCGTACATCGAGGGCAACCCCACCGGGATTGTCCGCGCTGGAATTGACCCGACAGGCAGCACCAACCCCTACAGCCCTGATATTGTGTGGTCGGCATGGGGAACCGTTGTCGATAACTGGAATTTTGTAGAGGCGCAGACGGTCGCCCGCACCGGGACCGTGACGCTGTTCCTGTGGGCGCAGCAAAGCCAGCCGACCGACCCCAACGGCGTCTACTGGGACGATGCGTTCCTGTTCGGCACAGCGGGGGCGGGCAACATCGCCGCGCCGGAAGCCGCCGCGCCAGAAGCTGCACCTGTTGCCAGCGGAGAGCGGTCGCTACAGGCGACAACGCGCCTGAATG
The DNA here is from genome assembly GCA_034435595.1 of Anaerolineae bacterium. Taxonomy (GTDB): domain Bacteria; phylum Chloroflexota; class Anaerolineae; order Aggregatilineales; family Phototrophicaceae; genus JAVJSU01. Next base: position 2,819 of record DAOTXA010000158.1, read on the forward strand.
TGCGCGGTGGCCCTGGCACTGGCTTTGGCGTGCAGACGATCATCACACCGGGAACCGATTACGCCATCCTCGATGAACAGGCGGGCTGGTATCAGATCGCCTATGGCGCGTCTACCGGATGGGTGAGCGCCAGTTTCGTCAATGTGTCTGGCAGTGGAAATATCTCCGCGCCCGTTGCTGCCGGGGAAATTCCACCGGCTACCGGGGTGACTTTTGAATCGGGCTTCACACTGAATCTGCGTTCCGCCCCGACGACGCGCTCCGAAGTCCTCGCCAAACTGCCGTTTAACACGGTCGTGGATGCTGTCGGACGCAGTGCGGATAGCAACTGGGTGCAGGTCGTGTATAACGGGCAGGCCGGATGGGTGGCGGCATGGTTGGGCGGTGTGCGCGGCGGACGCTTTAGCTCACTGCCGGTACGCTAATCACCGTGAATCCGTACCCGTGAACTAACCCTCTGCGATCGGTGCATGACCCGGTTGTAGAGGGCT
>DAOTXA010000159.1:0-4846 GCA_034435595.1 Anaerolineae bacterium
AATCGACAGCGGCTGTGCTTTGCTGTGACAGATAGTGGTACGCCTCATTCAGGTTGTGGACCTGCACTGTATCCAGCCCGGATTGACCCAGCGACTCGACCAGCAGGCGGGCAGACATCGACTTCGACACGACTACCAGGCGCTGTGTTTGACGCGGCAGATTGGCAAGCAGATTGCCTTTACTGATGCCGCCCTGTGCCATTGATAGTACGAGATCGACTTCATGCGGGTGTATTCTCAACAGGTCGGCGCTTTGGCTGCCTGCACTGTAAATATCGTCAACGGTGTAATGACGCGGAAATTCCCAAACAAGTGTGTTCTGGGCGTGATCTGCCCACCGAACGGTGATATTGCTCATGGACAGTATTCTCCTATGAACTCTCTTTTAATAGTTTTTTAAATCATACACGAATTTACGTAGAAATTGTGTAAAGAACTACATAAAATTATGTGACAAATTTCACGAATATTGGTAAAACGCGAACAAAACCGGCTGAAACGGGCGACTCTGGCTCAATTTTGGCGGGCGTGGTAGGCTGGCGACATGCTAAAACGTGTCTTGTTCTCAATCGGTTTACTCGGTGTGGCGGGGTCAGCCGCCGCAATCGCCTATTTGAATCTAACGGGCAGTGATAGCAACGATGTGATTCGCCGTTGGCTGGTGGACCCATCTTCACGAGCGGAACTGACCACATCCAATGAAGCACCATGCCCCGGCGCACCGTTTCTGCTGCCTTCCAGCGGATTGGTCGGCCTGTTATGGGGCGATACTGCCCGCCCTTATAATCCCCTGCGCAGGCACACGGGCATTGACGTATTCGGTGACGGTCCACCGGGGAGCGTGCCTGTCGTCGCTGTATATGACGGTTATCTGACGCGGCTGAATGACTGGTTCTCGACGGTGATTATCCGCCATGATGATCCGCTGCAACCGGGCCGCACCATCTGGACGTATTACACACATATGGGCAGCCGTGACGGTAGCGAGTCCTTTGTACATCCCGATTTCCCGCGTGAAACTCGTGAAATGTTCGTCGAACAGGGGCGCGTCCTCGGCTGGCAGGGCGAATACAGCGGAACCGGGCCGGGGATCGCCATGCACGTGCATATGAGCATCGTCACAACGGATAGCGATGGACGCTTTAAGAATGAGGCGGTGCTGGGCAATACGCTGGACCCGTCGCGCTATTTCGGCCTGCCGCTAAAGATCGACGGTTTGCCAGCGCGTCCGGTACAGTGCTAAAGCAAAAAGGTGCCTTATAGAACGTTGCTGGAAAAAGATTTGCTATATTTTTGCAAAAATCTCAGATTCAGCCGCATAGACAGGGAGCCGCATGGTGATGGACAGTAAATTTGCGACGGATACGGACCTGTTCGTTGAAGTGTTCCCCATCAATGAGACGGCACTGCCGGAACTGACCGCGTATGCCATCACGGCTGATCTGCCGGGGCCAGAGCGCGACCGTCTGGGCAGGCGGCTGGCGAACCGCTTCCGCAAGCAGTACGATGGGTTGTGGCGCTGGATGGATGGCTATCTCGTCACCGATACACCCCGCGACGCGACTGAACTCGCCATCAGCGCCGATATTCTACGGGCCAGACATCCCGATCGCTACGGCGCACTGGAAACCATCACAACAGCGGCAGATATACAGTTGAGCGCGTCTGAACTGGCGCAAATGGTCCTCGCAGAGCAGGCGAATTCGCTGCGCAAAAGCATAGCGGATATTTTGAGCAAGGCGAATACGCGACTCAACAACGCCCGCATAGAGCGCGATCATCGCATACAAGCCTGGGATGTAGGCGGCGTTCCGGCGCTGTCGCTGACCATCGCCTCGCGCCTGTTGTATAAAAGCAATCTGGCAACTTACATCGGTGAAACCGAGAAGCGCGTCGAAGTCGCCGATCTCGTCGGCGGTTTGCGCGTGGAAGGCATCAACGTGCATCTGCGGGGAGAAATTACCGGCGTTCCCGGTCGCATGAAGAAAGAACGTGTAAAGCTCCTCGAATCACTTACTGATGAGGTAATACAGGGACTCGTTCTCGCTGCGCCGGATGACGATTGGGTCGTGCAGGTACGCGCCGGTCAGGACCAGCGCACATTCCCGGCATCCATGCTGCGCCTTGTGGTGCGCGTGTCAGACATCGGGCGTTTTGACGTGGATCGCGCCGCCGCTATCGAAGCGCTACAGATGAAACCGCCGGTTCGCGCCGCGCATGTGCGTTCGGTATCTGATGTGCTGAAAGACGCCGGGATCATCGGCAGCGCCTATAATTCACGGATAGTGCCCGAACGCTTCTTCAGCGCCGACTTTGAGATGAATCTACGTTACGGCGATACGGGCGGGGTTGCCAAGCGCGTGCGTCCCTATCGCGCAGAGATTCTACCGGATGACTTCGCGCAGTGCGGCGCGTACCGCATCCGCGAACCGTTCAAGGGCAGCACAAAGGGCAACCAGCCGGTGCGCATCTGTATTGTCAACACGCTCGATAGCAAGCTCAACGACTTCGTAGAGGCGCTGCAACGGGCGATCAAGCGTTCGTTCGCCTTTGAAATCGAAATCGTGCGCGAGCGTAAGGTGCGTGTCGTCAGCCAGAGCAATTTAGAGTCGGCGGTGCGTGTCGTTGAAAAAGAAGACCCTGATATCATCCTCGCCTTCATCCCCGATAGCGAGGGCGGCGACGATGACGAGGGCGAAGACGGCAACGCCACCGATGCCTACGTGCGTTCGCTGACGCTGGGGCGTGCCCTGCCGGTCCACATCATCTATGAGTCGATACTGGATGATCCCGACGCCATGAGCCGCATCGTGTTGAGCATCCTGGGCAAGACGGGCAGTGCGCCTTTCGTGCTGGCGGAACCGCTGGAAGGGGTTGATTTTGTCGTCGGGCTATCGCTCGTCCGCGAGACGAAGAAATCCACCGGGCAGACGCGCCTGATTGCCATCGCCCGCATCTACAAGGCGGATGGTGAGTTCGTCCGTTATGTGGTCGGCGATCTGATACAGGAAGCAGGTGACTCTGCACCGCCGTATGTACTCGTCCGCGATTTGTTCCCACAGCGCGATTTCGCCAAACAGCGTGTGCTGATCCACCATGACGGGCCGTTGCCGGACGATTTACGCGCAGCGATAGCGGTGTGGGTGCAGGCCATCGGCGCGACCTTCTATCCGGTGGAAATTCATCGTTTTGGTGCGCCGCGTCTGTACGGGTTGGAGCGCGGGGTGACTCAGCCGGCATGGGGCAGCGCGTTCAAGTTCAGCGACAACGAGGCGCTGCTCGTCTCTGGCGTACCGGAAGCGGATATTACGCCACAGCCTGTCCGCGTGAAGTCGCTGGCGTTCGGCGGATCGCCCGCATTTCCCATTGAAGAAGCGTTGCGCGGTGTGCTGGTATGGTCGCTGCTGGCATATGGCGCAAAAAGACCACCCAAGCTACCCGTAACCGTGGTCAACGCCGACCAACTCGCCTACTGGCTGCGCCGGGGCAACACCTTTGACACAATCGAGGGGCGGGTTCCGTTCTGGTTGTAGATAAAAAGAGGGCGTTTAGCTTTCAGCGCCAGAAATATGATGCCAAGTTTTGATGCAATCGACTTCTATCACAGCCCTGTAATCGAAAAAACCGGTAAAATCGCCTATACTCGAACCATCTCTTCGTCAATGGTTTGGAATGTATTTTATGGACTTGATTATTGAAACCAAAGACCTCGTCAAGAGTTTCGGCAAATTCACAGCGGTGAATGGCCTATCACTGGAGGTCCCGACTGGCTCGATTTACGGCTTTGTGGGGCCAAATGGCGCGGGTAAAACCACAACGATGCGCATGTTGACTACACTTACGCGCCCGTCTACCGGCAATGCATGGGTCGCCGGGCACAGTATCAGCGAAGACCGGCGTGCCGTCCGCCGCAGTATCGGCTATATGCCGGACGAGTTCGGTGTGTATGATGATCTGCGCGTGTGGGAATATCTGGATTTCTTCGCCGCCTGCTACGACATCCCCGAAAACGAGCGCAAGGTGCTGATTAACGATCTGCTGGAACTGGTCGATCTAGGGCATCGTCGTGACGATATGGTGGATAAGCTGAGTCGTGGTATGAAGCAGCGCCTCTCACTGGCGCGGACGCTGGCGCACGATCCGCAAATCCTGATTTTGGACGAACCGGCTTCTGGCCTGGACCCGCGTGCGCGTATTGAAATCCGTGACTTGATGGTCGCACTTAAGGACATGGGCAAGACGATCTTCTTCTCCACGCATATCCTTGCGGACGTAGAAAATATCTGCACGCACATCGGTATCATCGAAGCGGGCCAGATGGTCATGCAGGGTCCGATGGAAGAACTCAAGAGCCAGTTGACCCCGCACCGCGAGATCATCGTCACCGTAAGAGACGAAGAGGCCGCGCAGCAGGTCATCGACATGGTCAAAGGGTTTGAAGACGTACTCTCTGTAGAGATGATCGACCCGAAGAACAACCGCAGTCACGTGCGCATTGACTTCGCCGGGGACGACGACGGTGTCGCTGCCATCCACAAGAAACTGGCGCAGACTGATATCCTCATCTACAACTTCAGCGAGAAAATCAAAGACCTTGAAAGCATCTTCATGGGTGTGACGAAGGGCATGGTCACCTAGACGGTGTGGCACTTTGCATAAAACGGGACGCATTTTTGCGTCCCCGATAGCCAAATTCTCGCCGGGTCGCCATTCCTGGCGACCGCTACGCCCCGAAGCCCTCAAGGAGTGCCCAGAATTTGGTCGTTGACAAACAGAACTAAAGTTCATATAATACAGAACATACGGTCTATTTGACCGAGCCTCATATCTTCCACTGTTTCATGAC
>DAOTXA010000160.1:0-17402 GCA_034435595.1 Anaerolineae bacterium
GCCCGCCGAACAGGTGATGGAGATTCTGACGAAAGGGCGCTTTGACGTAGAGCACGGCGCGATTCGTTGGAGTTCCAACTATGCGTTTCTATTGACGATGACCTACGATGGGACAGATATCCTTGTGGTTTATAAGCCGCAAAGTGGTGAGCGACCGCTGTGGGATTTCCCCGATGGGACACTGTGCTACCGTGAGCGGACCTCATATTTTCTGGCGCAAACACTGAGTTGGGAAGTCGTGCCGCCAACGGTTTTGCGTGACGATGCACCACGCGGGCTTGGTTCGGTGCAGTTTTATGTCGATCACGACCCGAATTACCATTACTTCAACTTTGATGACTCGCTCAAGCCACAGTTGAAACGTCTTGCACTGTTTGACGTGCTGATCAACAACGCAGATCGCAAGGGCGGTCATTGCATTGTGAATAGTGATAACCATCTGTGGGGGATCGATCACGGGTTGACCTTTCACCCGGCGAACAAACTGCGTACCGTCATCTGGGATTTTGCGGGCGAGCCAGTGGATCAACCGCTATTGGACGATGTAGAATCGCTGTGCAGCCAATTGGACGATGAAAGCAGCGACTTCAACGCAAAGCTATCCAAATTGGTTGACGCTTCGGAAGTGCGGGCGCTTGGTCGGCGTGTGCGGCGGATTCTGGCGAGTGGTGAGTATCCGCAGCCGGGGCCGGGGCCGAATTATCCCTGGCCGCCAGTGTAAGTTATGCCGGCGGTTTGCCGGATATTTACTGAAACAAATGCAAATCACAGGACACTAACCGGGCTGATGGGGCGATCTCACCAGCCTTTTTTGTTGCATTCTGCTGTTCGTACTACAATGGAATGGCGGTTCTCTGTGGCTATGTGTGAATGTGAATCGCAGCGGTCTTGCATGGAGACTTGTAACCAGGGGTAGGTGGACTGTGTCCAGTGAACAGGCGCGGCAGTATCAGGAACAGGGTATCCAGGCGGCAAAAGCGGGCAACAAGGATCAAGCACGCAAGTTGCTTCAACAGGCAGCACGTATTGATCCGAATGACGATACCACCTGGTTATGGCTGGCGAGTGTCGCCCGCAATACCCGCGAGCGTCTGCTTTGCCTGAAGAAAACCCTTGAGATCAACGCTGAAAACGAAATGGCGCTCCGCTCTGTAGAGCGGTTGGGCATTGATCCTGTCCAGCTTGTGCCCTCACTGGCAAAACCCGATGCACGTGCGACCGGATTAACCGGAGTGGTGCGGGCGGATGACGACGATGTTGAGGGCATTGATACCGAGGGCGTTCCCCTGCCTTCAGTGGACGCGATTTCTGGCGCAGAAGAACAGGCCAGCGAGATTATTGAGCAGGTCAAGGCGTCGCTGGCTTATGAGGACAGCACGAACTGGAAACGTAAGGAAAAAGGCCGGGCCGGTGAGCGCGAAATTGTCATCCTGCGTATGCAAATCGGCGCGGCGATTGCCACCTTTGGCGCGATTGTGATCGCCGTACTGATTTATACTGTTATCAACGTGCCTGCCGTTAGATTGGTGGTGCTTGGTCCATCCAGCACACCGCGCCCACCGACGTTCACGCCGACCTACACGCCATCGCCGACGATCGGTTTTACGCCGACGCCCTCACCGACTATCGACTTCACGCGCAATCCAACGTTTACACCATCGCCGGAAGTCCCGGCGTTTATCGCTACGGGTATCCCTGAATTCACGCAGGTTCCGACCGAATTATACCTGCCTGCTCCGGTAGGTCCAGCGGTGCGGACAGCGGTCGCGGCACTGGATGCCGACGACGAAAGCCAATACCAGCGTGCAATCGCCGCACTGGAATCAGCCCGTCGTGGTCAGGGTACACGCTTCAGCGATCCCAACCCCTATTACTACGAGGCGATTTTGCTGGCCCGTACCGGACAGACAGATGCGGCAATCGATTTGTTGGATTCAGCGCAGGAACGCTTCGATACGCTGGATAACATCAGCGAAGACGACGCCAATCTGTTCCAGCCCTTGATTCATCTCGCTTATGCAGAGGTCTTTTTTCAGCAGGCGTTGGATGCCTTCGACGAAGGGCGTGCAGGGCCTGCGGATCAACTCCTGACACAATCGGTTGATCGAGCCGATGACGCCCGCCGGGGTGATCCTGATCTGGCGCGTGCCTATACGATTATCGCAGAGTCATATCGCCTGCAAAATCGCTTCAACGACGCGATTGACGTGCTGGCGGCTGCGACCGGGCGCGAATCACTGGCGTCGAATCTCGAACTGGTTGCGCAGCGCGGCAGTATCTATCTGGAGCGTGGCTATGATCGCCTGCAAAGTGGCGATGCACAGGGTGCGCAGCAGGATTTCCACCGGGCGGGCTATGAGGGCTTCTATGCCAATTACGTCAATCCCTACAACGAAGGTGCATACCGCCTGCGTGTAGAATCAGCGCTGGCGCTGGATGACCCCGGTCTGGCGGTAATCTACAGTCAGGGCTATATCCTGTTCGTGGTAGATCGCGCACAGCGGCCCGGTGTGGATGCGTTCCGCTTGTTGGGTGAGGCGCGTCTGGCAGAAGGCAACCCCGATCTGGCGCTGGATTCGTTCTCACGCGCATTGGAACGTGACGGTATTTCTGGGGGTGCGGTGGCGGACGTGCTGGTTTCGCGGGCGGCGCTGTACAATCAACAGCGTAGTTATGCCCTGGCGCTGGCAGATTTGAACCGTGCCATTGAAATCAACGACATGCCACAAACACGCGCCCTGCGCATGTATGCGGCGTATGCAGTTGGTGAGACGGATGTTGCCGCCGAGGACGCAGAGGAACTGCTTGGTCTGGGCATTCTGACGGACAGAGAAATTCGGTTGATGCAGGCGCGTATCCTTATTGACGGTGCCGGGGCAAATGATCGCGCTGACTATAACGAGGCGCTAAATTTACTGGCGAATGTGGGGGATGACTTACCGCCGCTGCTGGCTCCGGTTGAAGATGAATACACCGCACGCGCTCACCTCGCACTGGGCAATCTGGGCGATGCGCTCAACGCGATCAACCGGGCGTTGTCACAGGTGGAAACAGGCAGCCGCTACTATCTGCGTGGCATCATTCATGTAGAGCGCGAGGAATATGCTGAAGCCATCGCCGATTTCGAGTGGGTGTTGACGTGGAATCAGATTTACGGGTATGCGTTTGCTGATGACGCGCTAGATCGGTTAAACGATGTGCAGGCAACGCTCGCGCAGCAGCAGTCGCAGGCAACAGCCACCGCGCAAACCGCGACCGCGGAAGTCATCTATAACACAGCGACGGCGGGTGCGATTGCGACAGCAACGGCGGCAGAAGAGACGGCGGTCTTCTTCCAGACACAGACGGCGACACCCACGCCGACAGCAACGGCAACACTATCACCCACACCGACGACGACGCCATCCGTTACGCAGACGCCAACCGCGACAGTAACAGCAACTGCCAGCAGCACACCGTCGGTCACACCCACCGCGACGGCGACCAGTGAACCAACGCCCACGCAGGAAGGTGACGACGGTTAGCTCAAATTGAATTTGACTGTACTGGTAGACTCCAAACTGATTTAGGGTTTGATCGGTGCGTCGGTCATGATGATGGCCTCGCTACTCACCTTCAACCCAGTTTAGTACATAGCGCCCGCGTGTTTGCTGCGAAGTCGCTGTGTACATGATGGTAACGCCGTCCACGACCAGCAGATCGGCGTGACCGATGCCCCAGTTGAAATTCATATCCATGACGACCGGGTTGCCGGAGAACTTTTCCCACGGGCCGTCGATTTCTGGCCCGATAGAGCGTGCAAAACCGAGACCGAACTGCGTGTCCATGCCGCGTTCAAGTTCATCAGGGCCGCGAATGCCTTCGTAGGCCATATAGTAGTGGTCACCGGCTTTCAATACATCCGCAGAGGAGACATAGCGAAAATCAAAATAAGCGTTGGCATCCGCCCCCAGAAGATCAACCGGTCCGTATTCGCGTGCGCCCTGGAATAGTGGATCCGTGTCGCATAGCGTTAGCGCATCCAATGCGCCGTGACGATCCCCCTTGTAACAGCGCATGTGACCGGGGGCTGATCCAGCGGCGACGAACACATACAACGTATCGTCTTCCACATAGACACCGGGCGGCGCACCGACCAGACAGTCGTGAACTTCGCCGCGAATGTTGGGGTGTGGGCCGATGCGCTCGACTTCGCTACACGCCTCAAAACTGCTGGGCCATGTGCCGCCCGGTGTGCGCAAAAACGACCAGTCAGACCAGTTGAGGCCGTCATCAGAGCGGCGCAAAATCGTCTGTGCGTGCCACTCATAGGCGAGATACCACTCGTAATCTGCTGTCACAAATACCCGTGGATATTGTTGCGCGGCGGCGCGATTCCCTTCCGGCGTGTAGCCGTGATTGTCGCGTTGATCTTGACAGGGGCAACTGTCGCAGGGCATCTGGCAGACCGCCGCCGGAAGGCTGAACGACTGCCCTGCATCTGTACTTTCCCAGCGTGTCATGCAGCCGGGAAAAGCGACCGGGTCACCACATTGATCCACGACTCCGGCGGATTCATGACTCGCGTGTAGATACGACCAGTAAACGCCATCGCCCATGTAGACGGTGTCGCTTTCGCCAATTGGCAGGCCGGTATCCTCAACGTCCATCACCCATTCGGCACTTCCGTCCCAGAAGTCGGCAAGGGTCGGCGGTGCAGATGGCTGTACGGTCGGCGCTGCGGTCGCCAAATCGGGCGAGAATGCGAGAAGTGTCAGCGTAATCCATAGGGCGAGACCTGCGCGGAAGATAGCGCGGATAGGCATGGCGGTCCTTTTGCGATTCTTTTACTCAAAGTCGAGTGCTACCAATCTGCTGGAATGATAGCAGATCAAAGACAGACATCGTCAAGTGTCCTGGCTGTGGGGCTTCGTTGACGAGGTGTTGTTATCTGGCGTTCTGTTAATGTCAGGTAGAGTTTTCAAACACGTAACGGTGTAGGGTCAAGGTATAGTTGAAGTAGCGAAGAACGCGATAGCCCGTATAATTGGCACTACCAGCGGTGAGGGGCATTCATTAACGTAGCTGTCGGGCCGGAATTCTGGTTCTGTGCTATACTGTTTGTTGCCAGTTTGCCCACTTACTGAGTACGGGTTCACGGTGAAAGTAAGCGCATGATTGCCGGGGAGCAGCCGGACGAATCGTGCCAAACGAGTCACCGAAATCCCTGCCCTTGCGAGTACAGACTCAGGACGATTATGGCTGACATCAGCTTACAAGACTATATCGACAAACTGGATACACTGCTGGAACAGAACGGCTACAATGAAGTCGTTTATCATGCACGCCATATCATTAACCGGTTCCCGAAGAATCTGGCGGCGTTTCGCCTGTTAGGGCGTTCGCTGATGCTGGAAACTCGTTGGGAAGAAGCGGGTGAGGTATTGCAGCGTGTGTTAAGTGTTCAGCCCGACGACGCCAATGTGCATAATTGGCTGGCACAGGTCTACCAGCGGATCAAACAACCGGAGCGCGTCATCTGGCATTTGGAGCGCGTTTTCGACCACGAGCCGAACGACACCACCGTCATTGACAATCTACGCGAGTTATACCGGAATCATCGTAACCGTGAGGTGGGCAAGCTGCGGTTAACGACCGGGGCTGTTGCACGCCAGTTCTCGCAAAATCACCAGCACGATCAGGCGATCTCGCTGTTGAGAGATGCACTTTCGCAAACGCCGCAACGTGTCGATTTGCGCCTGCAACTGGCACGGACGTTGATGCAGGCCGGGCGCGATGTTGACGCGGCAGAAGTCGCATTTGAGCTGCTGCGGCAACTCCCCGATTGTCTGGAAGCGAACGCTATCCTCGCGCAGATTTGGATGGCGGAGGGGCGTCCGTCCGATGCGCAGCGTTATATCAGTCGCATCGAAGCGCTTGATCCGTATCTTGCGCTGGAACTGGCGCGTGGCAAACAACCTGACCCGGACGAAATTACGCTTCAGGAACTCGATTATCAGTCGGTGGCGCGGCGTGATTTGACCACCGAAAATCCCGATTGGCTGGCTGTTGTGGATGATGTGCCGCTGGATATGGAGCAAATTGCTTCCACAGCAGATGAAGACTCCGATTCGTTGGACTTTTTGCTAGAGGATGATGGCAGTGCTGATGACCTCGACCTGAGCGGGTCATGGTTGGATGCCGATGAAGATATTGACACAATGCCTGCACAGGCGCTTACGCCAGAGGCGGAAGACGATCAGGAGGGCTTCGGCGATCTGTTTGGCGATGATCTGGGCGGCGCGGATGCTCTGCTTACTGAGGATGCTGAACTCCCCGCAATTTTCTCAGAATTTGACGAATCCGAATCGGTCAAGCCCGATGAACACGATACGCTGAATCTGCCATCAGAGTGGATAGAAAATGATGCTGAAGGCGATGATGATCTGGCGTTTCGCTTCGAAGATGCGTTTGAATTAGGCGATGATCTCGACGAGTCAGATGATATCCCGGCATTACCGGATATTCCCCGACGTACAGGGCGCACTGGCTTGCTTTCGGCGCTGGATGGCGACGATGAGCAAGACGAATCAGAGACGGCGGAAAGCGACGACGTTTTGCCGGAATTGCCTGCGGGTATGCTCAATGATTCAGAGTCTGTTGATGCGTCTGTTGATGCGGCGGATGCCCTCGACTGGTTGCAGGAAACGGATTCTACGCCCAATGTTGTGCCGGAAGATGATGATAATGTGGAAGCTGATGCTCTTTCCTGGTTGAGCGCCGACATATCTGAAGCTGACGATGCATCGGAACTTGCGACCGATTCCAACGATCCACTGGCGTGGCTGCATGATAGCGGCATTGAGGTCGTTGAGAATGAGGCCGCTGCATATGATCCGTTTGGCGAGCCGGATGAATTGGAAGACCCGGCAGAAACAGCAGCTAATCCGCTGGCATGGCTGCATGATAGCGGTGTCGAAGTCATTGACGAAGAAAGCGACGAAATCCTGGCGCTAGGCCCGCCCGCGACTGTTGAAGATGATGGCGACGAGGGCGGCATTGAGTTTGAGGCCGATCCGTTATCATGGCTGCATGAAAGTGATGCGGAAATCAACGAGGATGAAGACGCAGCGGGTGCGATTCCTCCAGATGCCGGGTATGATGAAGGTGGCGTCGAACCGGAGGCAGGGTCGCCCGTGGCGATGCCCTTAAACGAGTTTGAAGCGGACGAAGAACCCAATTGGATGGATGATAGCGATCTGTTAGACGAGATGCTTGATATGGAAGCCCTCTCTACAGGCGAAGCACCTTCGGTTGATTTGTCTGCGGTCGAGCCGGATGGTTTGTTGGACGATGAAACCGGGTCCAGTGCGGAATTCGGTTTTGACGAAGAAGAAGATGTTGAAGATTCCGGCCCTTATTTGTTGGAAGAACCCGATCAGGATGATGAGATGCCCGTTCAAAGCGATGACTCTTTCCCCGACTGGTTGGATTCCGGTGACGAGGACGATTCCGATCTGGAGTGGTTGAGCGGTGGTGGCGAAGACGCCGACGAGGATACCGGGTCTGGCCCGGTTGCTCTGCCGGATGCAGAAGCTACCGCAGACGATGATGTACCGTCCTGGTTGAGCGGAGACAGCCCGTTTGATGACGATGAAGATGCTGAAGAAACCGCTGACGATTGGCTATCTTCCGATGCGGAAACTACGCCGGATGATGTAGCGGAAGAAGTTTCCGAGTCGGTGCCAGAATGGTTATCCGCCTCCGCCCCGGTTGGTTCGGAAGACGACGATTCCTCGCCAGAGGATGTGTCGAGTGAAGATGTGTCCTTTAATTGGGATGATGATAGCGGTAGCACGTTGGAAGATACACCAAGCTGGTTGAGCGAGCTTGGTGCTGAAGACGCTGAAGATGATGACGGTGCAGTTTCGGAGGAAGCTGACGGTCTATTCGAGGAAGAAGAGGACCAACCGGAGTGGATGTCGAGCCTGGGCGATGAAGCTGATTTCGAGGATGCCGGGGATGAACCGGACTGGTTATCCGATCTTGGTGGAGCCGATGAAGCCGACGAAGACGCTGTCGAAGCCTTCGACACCCCGGAATGGTTGGCAGATGCCGCGCCGGTCTCTACGGATGACACCAGCGAAGGTGATGACGCCGGAGAAGACGAGAGCGATGTCGCGGAAGAATACGCGGTAGCAGACACCACATTCGACGCGGAACCGCTATCTTTTGCCGACGACGAAGACGCCGAGGTCGAAGCAGAAGCAGAAGAAGTCCCTGACTGGCTATCGGGCATTGGTGATGACGCCGGAGAAGACGATTTTGTCGAGTACGAGCCGGAATCCACCGAAGACGACGAAGAAATGGTACCTGATTGGTTGGCAGCGGCTGCGCCGACTGTCGCGGATGAACCTGAAGAGGAATCTGCTGATGAATTCTTCGCCTCCACGCCCACTGCCGATATTGCCGGTATCAACTGGGGCGATTCTGATGAACTTACGGATGATGGCGACGATCAAGGTGTGTTCGACGAGCAAGACGAGCTAGAGGAAGATGCTTTCACCAATTGGGCTGATGAATCCTCTAACGAAGACGATGTGATGATTGAATCGCCAGCCGCGTCCTTCGTCTTTGAAGATGAGCCAGGTGACGAAATGGAAGCCGCTCCTGCGGATAACGCGCCTGATTGGTTGAACACGATGGTTCCCGGCCTCGATATTGATTACGAGGCCGAAGAGGACTCGCCAATTGAGGAATCGTATGTCGCAGACGTGTTGAGCGATAGCCAATCGGTTGACCTGGACGACGTAGACGAAATGGATACGGTTCCCATCCCGGCAGGGGCAGAGTTCGACTGGTTGACCCGGATTGTAGATGACGAACTACGTCCGCCGGGGCCGATGCCAGAAGCTACCGGTGGACGGCGGCGTTTTACCTTCTCGAAGCCGCCTGTCTGGTTGCGTGACGAGGCTCCCGCTGATCCGGTAGACGACCTGTTCGACGACGAACTGGGCGAAGACCTGCCCCCCTGGTTGGATGATCTGGACGAAGACTAATCTGTGCGCCAAAGACCCGCACTAACTGTTGAGAGGTAAACGCGATGCCACCCGCTGACGAAAACACACCCGATTTCGACTCGATGTCGCCGGAAGAGTTGATGGCCTGGATGGAGACGCTTGCAGAGCGTCAGGGGGCCGATGAAGGCTTCACGACCGATAAGCGCGTTGAGATTGCTGAGGTGGACCCGGAGACAGCCAAAGATACCGGGCCGGGGTATATCCCCTATGGTATGACGCCGGAAGAATGGGCGGAAAAGCAGCAACAGGAAGAGGAAGAGAAGCAGGCGCGTATCGCCGCCCGTAATGCAGGGCAAGAGCAAGCGCCCATGGCTCCGCCTCCGGTCGAAGCTGCGCCGCCTCAGCCCGAACCTGCGCCTGAACCGGCACCGGCTGCGCCCGCTGCATCAGCCCCGGAATCGGGTGGCGAACCCGATTTCGACTCGATGTCACCGGAAGAGTTGATGGCATGGATGGAAACTCTGGCAGAGCGTCAGGGTGCGACCGAGGGCTTTACGACGGAAGAACGGGTTGAAATCGCTGAGGTGGACCCGGAGACAGCCAAAGATACCGGGCCAGGGTATATCCCTTATGGCATGACGGCGGAAGAATGGGCGGAAAAGCAGCAACAGGAAGAGGAAGAGAAACAGGCGCGTATCGCCGCCCGTAATGCAGGCCAAGAGCAAGCGCCGCCGCAGCCTGAACCCGAACCAGAACCGCCTGCCGAACAACCGGCAGCATCCTTTGAACTACCCGGCTTTGAGACGGATATCGAGACGACGACCGAAATGGCCCCGGCTTCCGAAGAGGGCGGTCTGGCGTGGCTCGATTCGCTGGCGGCAGATCAAGGGGCGGATTTACCGCAGATGGACTTGAGCGGTTTGGGCGAAGATGTGGTCGCGCCGCTTGATCTGGATGCATTGTCGGCGGCGGTGGGTGGAGATGACCTGGAAAGCGGCGGCGATGATCCGATGGCCTGGTTGGATAACCTGTCTGGTGGCAGTGAAGAACCTGCGTTTGATCTCGGTGCAGTAACAGGGGATGACGAGGACGAAGAAGAAATTCACGACGCTGAGACCGAGTTGTACGCGCCGGAAGATTTGCCTATTGATTCGCCTGATGTCCCCGAACCTGTTGCCGAGCAGGAGGATGGAAACGACACCATGCTCTGGCTGGAAAGTCTGGCACGCGATCAGGGCGCTGATCCTGAAGAATTCACCACACAGGGCGACCTCGAATTGACCGAAGATGCGCCGGATGTTACAGATGATGCACCGGGTTACGAATCGTATGCATTCGAGGCCGACGATTTACAGCCGGTTTCCGATGTCGATGCGCTGGATGCGATTTCAGATGATCCCGACGACCCGGTCGCATGGCTCGATTCGCTCGCGGCATCCGGCGGGTCTGTTGATGATGAAGAAGAACAGCCAGACATGCAGTTGGATTTCTCTGTTGATGAAGGGGAAGATGACGAAGTCCCGGCGGATTCTGGCATATTGGATGCGCTCAACAGCGCGGCAAATGTTTCCCCGGATGAGGTGAAGGGGTGGATGGACAGCTTGCTCGAACAGGGCGCGAATCGCACCGATGCACCGCCTGATTACATTGAGGAAGACACGCCAGAAGAGTCAGCCGCGATGGAGGCCAGTATCCCTGACTGGCTGACCGAACAGGTTGGCCCGCCGCCTGATCTTGACGCTGCACCCGATGCACCTGCCGAAAAACCAGCTTTACTAGAGGATATCGTCGAGCCAGACGAGGTTGATCTGCCGAACTGGTTGCAGGAAGGTTTTCAGGAGGGCGATGGCGATCTCGAACTGGAGGATATCTTCGCCGATAGTGAGATCGAAGAAGCGCCGCAGCCTGCTGCTTCAACCGGAATCAGTGACCCGAAAATTTCCACCGGAATGCTTGCCCAGATTGACTCCGAAGACTCCTGGGTCGAGGCTTTTGAGTTAGAGCGCAAGCAGGGCAAAATCAATGTCGAAGAGATGCCAGAGTGGTATGAAGAACGCCTGCGTGAACTGGGTGGCGAAGATGCGCCTGCTGCCGTCTCGACTCCAGTCCCGGAGATTGCGCTGGCAGAGGCTGCACTGCCGCCGGAATCCAGCCTGAGTATGGGGGAGCCGCAACCCGTGCCAGATTGGGCCTCTGGTGCGGTGTCGGTCGCTGCACCCGCATCTCAAATTCAGGAAGTCACGTATCAGAATGTGGAACCGGCGCTCATTATGGACGATGTTGATGCTGGCGATGACGAAGGTCTGCCCGACTGGTTGCGGCAACAGATCGAAGCCGATGGCGAATCCGAAGACTCGGTCCCGGATTGGCTGAAAGAAGCCGGTATGGACGATGTCGAGGCCGAAGAAATCCCGGATTGGCTCAAGGAATCTGTCGAAGAAGAATCCGAAGTCATCGTTCCGCAACTGGACTTTGGGCCGGATATTGACGAACCAGAAGAGGTCGCGTCGCCGCTGACGACCGTCCCTCAGCAAGCAATAACGCCTTCGACGATGCCTGTGCCGCAGGGCGCATCACCCGCCCCGGTTCAGGCTGTACCGCCGGATCAGGTCGCTGAGATACTGGAAGCGGCCCGTGGGAAGGTCCAGGGCGGTGATATCGCGGCGGCGATGTCTGATTATGAGCAGGTCGTTCGCTCAAATGCGCAGTTGGACGCCGTTGAAAGCGATTTGAACGCACTGATGAAAGACAACACACATAAGAAGAACGCAACCGTGCTGCGCGTCCTCGGCGATACGTTGATGCGTCGTGGCGAATTGCAGAAAGCGCTCGACACTTACCGGAAGGCGCTGAACCTGCTATAATTCGCGCCGTCACAGGACAAATACGCAACGGGTCACATAGATTGGCCCGTTTTGCTTGTCAGCAAATCATTCATTTGTGGATAACACTCAAGGAGAACTGCTCGTGGAACGCTCGTTGATTATCGTCAAGCCGGATGCCGTGCAGCGCGGCCTGACCGGAGAAATCATCCGCCGTTTTGAAGCACGCGGCCTCAGCATTATCGGTATGAAGTTCATGCTCGTCTCGCGTGAACTGGCGGAAAAGCACTACGCCGAACACGACGGCAAACCTTTCTTCAAGGGGTTGGTTGATTACATCACTGCCTCGCCGGTTGTCGTCATGGCGCTGGAAGGTCACGACGCGATCAAGATCGCCCGCAACACCATCGGCGCGACCAAGCCCGTTGAGGCCGCACCGGGCACGATTCGCGGTGATTTCGGGATGCAGGTTGGGCGCAACCTCGTTCACGGTTCCGACAGCCCTGAAAGCGGTCAGAAGGAAATTGCCAACTTTTTTGAAACGAAAGAACTGATTACGTGGACGCGGGCCACTGATCCCTGGATTTACGAATAAGCGGGTCACACAGTCCATCTGTTAAACTTAAGAGGCGACGATAGAACATCTAGTTCGCGGTCGCCTCTTTTGATTTCAGGTGAGCATCATGGGCGAATTCGATGTGCTCGTCGCTAGCAAACGCAGCGCTGAATACGGCCTTAATTTGCCGAGAATCTCGTAATTTTCGACAAGTTTCTGCCCTCATCGACCGTATACTTATGGTATAGATCAATAGAATAAGGTGAAATAATGAGCGATTTTTCTACAGAAATAATCCGCGAGTGGGTGATCGGCGCACACAGCGACCTTGAGAAAACAAAGGCAACACTGGCAGAACATCCCGGCCTGCTTAACGTAGCATTTGACTGGGGGCAGGGCAGTTACGAGGACGCGCTTGGCGCGGCGGCACATGTCGGCAATGTGCCAATCGCTGAATTTTTACTGGATCAGGGCGCACCATTGACAATCACAGCAGCGGCGATGCTCGGTCGGCTGGACGATGTGCGCACATTCCTGAATGCAGATTCTGCGCTGGCGAATGCAAAGGGCGCACACGGTATCACATTGATGTTCCATGCGGCGCTTAGCGGAAATACAGCGCTAACGAATCTGTTGAAAGAGCGGGGTTGTGTCGAGGGATACAGTCATGCCCTGCACGCAGCGATTAACCGGCGCGATGTCAGGATGGTCGAATGGTTGCTGGATCACGGTGTCAAAGATGTAAATTTCGCTGATTTTCGCGGCAGAACACCGCTCGCTGTTGCTGAGGATACCGGGCAGTCAGAGATCGTGGACTTGCTCAAATCACGGGGTGGGACTGCGGAATAGGCGGGTGAAGTCGTAATAAGATAGGATGTAGGGGAGCGCTTGCTTGCGCTCCCAATTGACAACAATATCGTGCCACCGCTACTGGATGCTCAACAATACCTGTGCTTCGCTGCTCCACAGGTCTTCGAGGTCGTAGTAAGTACGTTTTTCCTCGGTGAACATGTGGACGACTACGGTGCTGTAATCCATCAGCACCCAGCCGCTTTCGGCAGTTCCCTCGGTGGAAAAGGGCAGCATGTCGAATTTCTCTTTGACTGCGACGCGCACATGGTCGATCAAGGCACGAAGCTGGCGGTCACTGTTACCGTTGCAAATCACGAAAAAGTCGGACATAACCACATCAGGGCGCAAATCCAACAAGACAATATCATCCGCTTTTTTGTCTTCGACGACTTCTACAATAAAACGGGCCAATTCTAATGAGTCCAGAATATGCCTCCTACAAGCTAATTCCACTGGAATCTACTTAAATTTTAGCATACTTCTGTTAGAAACGTATAGGTTCAGGATGGGTCAGAGCGGTGTGCTAGCCGTCGCTGGGTGACACTGATTCTTCTCAAAACGGAAAATCTGTGCTACGATGTTTTTCCTTTTACCGATATACGAACCCCGACTATGCAACCAGAAACCTTTGAATTCACAGTAGAGCGTGCAGGTGAGCGGCTCGATAAACTGATTGTGGCGCGTCGAGATGATCTGTCACGCGCTCAGGTGCAAACGCTCATTAAAGATGGAAACGTGACCGTTAACGAACAGTCCGTCAAAGCCGGGGTGAAGTTGCGTGGTGGAGAAACGATTCATGTGACGATCCCCGTCCCGCAAGAAGTCGAGATCAAACCGGAAGCCATCGACCTCAAGGTTGTCTATGAGGATGAGTCGATTGCTGTAATCGACAAGGCAGCGGGTATGGTTGTGCATCCCGGCGTGGGCAACGAAAGCGGTACACTGGTTCATGCGATTCTCGCCCGCTGGACGGAGATCGATAAAATTGATGACCCTGACGGGCGCAAGGGCATTGTCCATCGGCTGGATAAAGACACCAGCGGCTTGATCGTCATCGCCAAAGATCGTGCTGCGCTGGACGATTTGATGCAGCAATTTCAAGAGCGAACCGTCGATAAGCACTATCTGGCGTTGCTTGAACGCACACCGCAAACCAACACCGGGCGCGTTGACGCGCCGATTGGACGCGATCCCAAGCAGCGCAAGCGGATGGCGGTTGTGCGCGATGGCAAATCTGCCATCACCGAATTCGAGGTGCTGGACGATCAGTTCCGTGCGGGACACGCGCTTGTCCGTTTCGATCTGCTGACCGGTCGTACACACCAGATTCGCGTCCATGCTGCGTTTATCGGCTGCCCAATCGTGGGCGATCAAATATATGGATTCCGCAAGCAGCGCCTCAAGATGAAGCGCAATTTCCTGCACTCGGCACATCTGGCATTCGACCATCCGGTTAGCGAGGAACGAATGGCCTTTGACTCAGAGCTTCCGGTCGGCCTCAAGAACGTGATGGAAAAGTTACGCTAGATAGATCATTGGCAGTCAAAACCCTACTCGTATATTTGCGTTCATCACGCTACAATTATCCGGTGAACAGACCACACAAGGACAGAACCCATGCGTGAAATCACCATCGCAACGGTGCAGATGAAGCCCCGTCTCGGCGAATCCGAAGAGAATCTGGTGCAGATGTCGGAGATGATCTCCCGCATCGCGTCGCAGCAGCGCATTGACCTGATCGTGTTCCCTGAATTGATCACCAGCGGCAACGAACTCGGCCTTCGCTTTACCGAGATCGCCCAGCGGGTGCCCGGTCCGACGATCAACCTGATGGCGCAGCGTGCCAACGAATACGGCATTTTTATCGCCTTCGGTATGGTGACGAAAGAGCGCGTTGAAAGCGTTCTATACAATTCGGCAGTGCTAGTGGGGCCGGATGGTGAACTGGTCGATGTCTACAACAAGATTCACCTAAAAGGCGAGGAGCGCATGGCGTTCCGCGAAGGATTTAAGCTCCCGGTTTCAGATACGGAAATCGGCAGCATTGGCATGATGATCGGCTACGATCTGGCCTTCCCCGAAGTAGCGCGTAGTCTGGCGCTGGATGGGGCAGAACTGATGCTGGTGCTAGCGAACTGGGAAGCGGCACAGATCGACGAGTGGAAGACCTACGTCCGTGCCCGCGCCTATGAAAACGCGGTCTATGTCGCGGCGGCGAATCGAGTGGGCGAAGATGTGACGCTCAACTTCGGTGGCGAGAGCATGGTTGTCGGCCCACGCGGGCAGATTTTTGCGTCATTGGCAGATGAGACTGATCCCGAAACCGGTGCGCCGCTGGAAGGCTTCTCGGTTGCGCGTATTGACTTGGACGAAGTACGTAAATTCCGTGAGGAGTACCAGTTCATCCAGAACCGCCAGCCCGCAGTCTATCGCTCGATCGTCAAGAAATATTAGAAACCAATGCCGATAAAGTAATACGGGCGCAGTGCGCTGCGTCCGTACATCAATCAGCATAATCACCCCTCATTCGCCTTAATACTTCCTCAGAGTTTTCCCCGTAATTCATGAGATTTGCACTATTTGACCAATGAGAACGTATGATTTTTGTCTGAAAAATCAATATTTCCGCAAGTAAACTGTGATATGATAATTGTAGAATGTTGAGCAGAATGTAAGTCATTTGGTGACTTTGTCCCTGCTGTATCACGAATAATTCTCTTCTTCCCCTCGCCATCTCAAAAGTGCTTTCATTGTATGCTGTCTTTGCAATAATGAGAAACTACTAATGCTTATCGGTTTCTTAATCACAAGGCATTATTTGTATGATATCGTTGATTCGATATTCGGATATGATGAGATTCCGGAAGGAGGGTTCAATATGACTTCCCATGACAACTCGTCCAAAATTTCCGATGAACAGGTTGTGCAGACCCTGTACGTATTCGCTGGAAAAGCCAGTGAACAGGGGACTCCTACCGAAGAGGTGCATGACTCGCTGATGGCCCCGGACCTGGATTCGCAGGTCGCTAAAGCAGTCGTATGTCAATTGACTTCCCTGCGCGATGAAGCGCATAGTAGACGGCGGACAGCGCGGCGTTACCTGCGTTTTAGTCCGTTTGTGGTGCTGGTTGGTGTTGCGGGTGCGTTTGTATTACAACTTGTCTCGCTCCCTGTGACCGCCAGTTTGTTGGTCGGTTGGTCGGCAGTGCTTGCTGCTGCTGGATTCTACCTGCGGGGACGCGCACTTCTCCAGACGCATCTGGCCTAATCAGGCCGGACTCACTCAAAATAGACTGGTTGTGCGGGCGGCGGATGTCGCCCGTTTTTGTTGCTCATGGAGCGAGAGCGATGCCAATTTTACATTTTGCCGGGGTCGATTTTAGTGGTGCGCGTGATGCCGGAAGGCATGTCTGGCTGTGTGTAGGTGCGATGCGCGATGATCGCTTAAGAGTTTCGATGTTATCTCCGGCGGCGGAACTCCCGGATGGCGGTGTGGATCGTGAACGAGCCTTATCTGCCCTACGCGATGATCTGGCGGCGCGTGCGGATACGCTGGTCGGCCTTGATTTTCCGCCCGGTCTGCCGCGTGCGGCGATGCGTCACGGCAACTGGCGCGAGATGGTTCGCCATTTCGCCGGTGATTACCCGGATGCGGACGTATTCCGCGAGATGTGTAAATCGGCAGCCGATGGGCGCGAAATCCGCCGCCAGACGGATATTGAAACCGCGACACCGTTCTGCGTGTATAACTTGCGCCTGTATCGACAGACCTACTACGGATTGCGAGATGTGATTGCGCCACTGGTGCAGAACGATTCTGCACGCGTGATCCCCATGCAGAACCCGGAACCTGGCAAGGTGATGCTGGCGGAAAGCTGTCCTGCGTCCACACTTAAAGCGCTCGATTTATATGCGCCTTACAAGGGGAATGGGGATGCCATGCTGACCGCACGGCGTTATATCCTTGATACCATCGCCAGACAATACCCGGTCGATATCCCCGAACAATGTTATGTACACATGGTCCAGAATCCCGGTGGTGACGCGCTGGACGCATTTCTGGCGATGTTCGGTGTGTGGGCGTATGTGGCGGCAGGGCGTCCGCTGCTGCCAGAAGGCGATCAGTATGCCATTGAGGGATACGTGTATATGCCACGAGTGGATACAATATGA
>DAOTXA010000161.1:0-3039 GCA_034435595.1 Anaerolineae bacterium
GTCTGACGTGCAGACGGACAATACCGCGACCGTCCGCCGTCTGGTGGCGGAAAACGACGAGATGCTGCAACACATCCTCGACCGGGGCTTTACGCTGGGGACGGATGTCACCGTTACGGCGCGTGACCCATTCGACGGCCCGATGACGCTGTGCATTGACGGTGTAGATCGTATTTTAGGCCATAACGTCGCCGCGACCATCATGGTTGAGGTGCGTGATACAGACTCAAACGAGGACAGATAGAACATGAGCGACGAAACCCCTGAAAACACATCGCAAGAAGCGGAAAATGAGGCGGAAAACACAGAAGTGCCGCACTATCCCGCCCCGGTCGATGAACTGCTAAAGTTGGGCCATCCCAAAGGCCAACATTGGCAGCAATACAGGCAGCTTGGTATAGATAAGACGCATGTGCCGGAACTCATCCGCATGGTTGGCGATGACGGGTTGCACAATGCTCTCAATCAAATTGACGGCAAAGATAACCCCGTTGTCTATGCGCCCATTCATGCGTGGCGGGCATTGGGACAACTGCAAGCCGTCGAAGCGGCCCCGGCACTGCTGGCGAAGTTCTACCGGGTAGATGACTATGAAGACGATTGGGTTTCATCAGAGATGCCGATTATCTTCAAGATGTTGGGGCCGTCTACCCTGCCTGCACTGGTCGATTACATGGACCCGGCAAAATCCCATGGCGAATTGTCCCGCGTGACGGCTCTTGAAAGCCTGAAGCAGATTGCAGAGATCTACGATGAAGTCGACGATACGGTCAAAACGGCGATGTGCAAGATGATCGAAGTCCACGAACAGTACGGCGATGTCGTGAATGCCTATCTGGTGAAATATCTGGTAGAAGATTTCAAGGCGGTCGAAGCGTCCCCGGCGATTCGCGCCGTGTTTGAATCCGGGAACATTGAAACCGACTTTATTGAAGTATATGGTCCCGATCACGCCGATGTATTGCTCGGCCTGAAGCCGCCGTCGGTCTTGCAGGATAACCCCTTAACCGCCGATTTGTTCGACGCTGAAGGCAATCGAATTGAAAAACCATTCAATCCGTTTGCGATGCCGTCCATGCCGCCTGCGGGATATGCCCCGTCTGCGTTTGAAAGCGGCGGTATTTCTGGCGCGAACAACAAAGCCAACAAAAAGAAGAAAGCCAAGCGCAAGCAGGCCAAAGCCTCGAAGAAAAAGAACCGTAACAAGAAGAAGCGCAAATAGACGAAGCGCAAATAGACAAGGACAACCATGCACGTACACATCGGGCTGGCGCAAATTTACCCGAAACTGGGCGATGTGCCCGCCAATCTCGCCAAGCATCTGGACTATGTGGACCGCGCCGCTGAACAGGGCGTGGATTTGCTCGTGTTCCCCGAACTGTCGTTGACGGGCTATCAGGTGCAAGATTTGGTGCCGGAAGTTGCCGTCGCCGCCAGCGCGGACGATCCTACGTATAAGTCGCTTCTTGACGCCAGCCAAAAACTCGATATCATGTTCGGCTTCGTACAGCGCGACAGTCGCAACCGCTTTTACATCGCGGCGGCTTATCTGAGCCAGGGTGAGACGGTCCATATCCACCATAAGGTGTATCTGCCGACGTATGCCATGTTCGATGAGGCGCGTTACTTCGATCAAGGCGAGGCTGTCCGCGCATTTGACACGCGCTTCGGGCGGGTGGGGATGCTGATCTGCGAGGACTTCTGGCATATGTCGCCGCCCTATCTGCTGTGGATGGATGGCGCGGACCTGTTATTATTCCAGAGTTCGTCGCCCTCACGCGGGCTGGACCCGGACGGCCTCGCCGGTTCGCGCTGGGTGGAACTGGTGAACCGCGCCTATGGCAGCATGTTCACCAACTACATCGCCCATTGCAACCGCACCGGCTATGAGGATGGTAAAAATTTCTGGGGTGGTTCGTCGGTCGTGGACCCGAACGGGGATTTTCTCACACACGGTCTGTATTTTGACGAGGCGCTCATCACCCAGGCCATTGACCTGAATCAGGTGCATCGCACGCGATCGCGCCTGCCGCTACTACGCGATGAACGCCCGCATTTGATCCAGCGCGAATTAACCCGTATTCTCAACGAGGACAATCACTAAATGTCGACTGAATCTGAACCGAAACGCGAGAGCAATCTCGATCGATCCACGCAGCGCATGACCCCCGCCGGACGCCGCTATGTGGGTTTTCTGGCGATTTTCAATAACCATAACGTAGAACGTCTGCGCACCTATGTGCAGGATAACTTTTCTGAGGGAACGCTGACACAGATTTCCATTGATACGCTCATGGACTTGTTCGAGCGCATCTTCCGCGAGACGGGCGGTATGATCGTCGTTGAAGCCGATCCCGACGGCGATCACAAGATCACGCTGACACTTAAAGCCCGCGAACACGACACACTCTACATTGATGTGATGACAGTCGATGAAGAGTTCCCGCATAAGGTCCTCAGCTATAAACACGGTGGCGTGAAATAGGCGAGGGGACTCATGGTATGGCCTTGCGTTTTGTGTTCCACAGGCGTTTGCTCGTAGACCCCCTCCCAACCTCCCCCGGTGCCAGGGGAGAGACAAAACATGGCATTTTTCAATTGACCAAACCCCGTAAAGTATCCAACGCGCTTATCGGCCTATTGCTGCTTCTACTGATCGTATATGTACCCACAGATTCGGTTGGGGCGGATCAACTTTTACCCCTCTCTCACATGTGGGAGAGGGCATCGAGGGATGAAGAAAGTCTCCTGCTCGCTGCTGCCGAGATGATACCCCCGGTGGACCTGTTCGCCGTTACCCATGCGGATGCGGAGACGGTCGCCGCACTGGATGACATCGTATTCCGCTTTTCCGACGCGCTGCCCGACGAACTTGGTCTACCACTGACACTGTCGGATATTATCGCAGAGGCGCTGCTCCCCGGCTCGAATCTAGACGGTGGCGCACTGCTGAACACCATTGTTGGGGATACGGTGGCGGTTGGTGTTGATCTGCTGGACGCGCTGGCTGATGGCGTTATCACTACGGACGACGCGGTC
>DAOTXA010000162.1:0-3884 GCA_034435595.1 Anaerolineae bacterium
GCGAAGTCCTCGAACACTTCCAATGGGAAGAAGCCACCATAGATAAAGATGCTCTCGCCTCAGAATTGGCGGACGTGTTGCTATACTTGATGCAACTCGCCAGTATCAGCGAAATCGACCTCGGTCAGGCGGTGCTGGATAAACTTAAGATCAATTACAGGCGGGAATGGGACGATAATCCACGGTCTTAAGCCGCGAAAACGATGAACACAGGTACAATAGAATTGTTTTCAAGCTAGGATCAGTGTTTGTCCGGGTAAATTTTTTTATGCGAAACTTGACATTCCATAAATTTGCATATTTTTTGTGCAAATTGCCCTATAATGAAAATGAGAAATAAATTACATTTTTAGAGGTAACCTAATGTGTGAAATGACCTGGCTCGACCAACGCAAGACTGTTCTTCAAATTGATCTGCGCAACTGTACAACATGGGAAGATTTCGCCCAGGCCCACGACGAAGCCGCTACGCTGCTTTTGCGCAGCCACCACACAGTCCACCGCATCGTAAATATGGGCCAGCGTGATGCTCTGCCTCTTGGCAACCCCTGGACATTGCTGCGCCGCATGAAGAATATTTCCGCCAAGAATAGTGGTCTGGTCGTGCATGTGGGTGGCAGTGTTGCCGCCGATATGATGCGGGCTGCCACCAACCGCTGTTTGCCCGATCACATCCGTTTCGTCGATACTGTCGCCGAGGCTTATCGACTGTGCGGGCTGGGTGTCGCCGGGATCGAGCAGGGCGCATAAGAGAAGATAACTACTTTGCTCCACCCCAGGCCTCTCCCCATAGACAGGGAGAGGCTTTTAGCTTGTGCAGGGGGGATGAATATCCGCCAGTAGACCGCAGACTCATCTACGGGAAGTGTGCATCAAACATTTCGTTAAACTGGTCATGGCAGTGCCGTGTGACGATACAGTCCCGCGATAGCCCTTTTCCCTGCACCGGCGGAGTTAGGGGTAAAACCTCATTCCCCGATAGTTTTGACCCCTTGTGACCCTTTGCATAGCCCCATCCGCGTACTATAATCGGCGCGTCAACCGACACAACCAACTATCAAAGGACAGGCAATGCGATGGCTTCACAGGCAGTAACGCCCCAGAGCGAGGATTTTTCTCGTTGGTATAACGAGATCGTCTACAAAGCGGACCTTGCGGCGCAATCACCGGTACGCGGCTGCGTCATCATCAAACCATATGGCTATGAAGTGTGGGAAGGCATTAAAGGCGGGTTGGACCGTCGCTTTAAAGAAACGGGCCATCAGAACGCTTACTTCCCGCTGTTTATCCCCGAAAGCTATTTAACGCGGGAGGCCGAACACGTTGAGGGCTTTAGCCCGGAACTGGCGGTCGTCACCCACGCCGGGGGCAAAAAACTTGAAGAGCCGTATGTAGTCCGCCCGACTTCCGAGACGATCATCGGCGAGGCGTTTAGCCAGTGGATTCAGTCGTATCGTGATTTGCCGCTGCTGATTAACCAGTGGGCGAACGTCGTCCGCTGGGAAATGCGCACACGTCCGTTTTTGCGCACGACCGAATTTTTGTGGCAGGAAGGTCACACCGCGCACGTCAGCCACGAAGAAGCACAGGCCGAAACCATGCAGATGCTCGATATCTACGCTGATTTTGCCATCAACGACGCCGCGATCCCCGTGATTAAGGGGCAAAAGAGCGACATCGAGAAGTTCGCCGGGGCGCTGCGGACCTATACAATCGAAGCCATGATGATGGACGGCAAGGCGCTGCAATCCGGTACCAGCCACAACCTGGGCCAGAACTTCGCCAAAGCCTTTGAGATCAAGTATCTCTCAAAGGAAAACGTCGAGGAATACGCGTGGACGACCTCATGGGGCGTCAGCACACGCATGGTTGGCGGGGTGGTGATGACCCATGGCGACGATCACGGCTTGCGTTTGCCCCCGAAGCTCGCGCCGATTCAGGTAGTGGCTGTCCCTGTATATCGCAAGGATGGCGAGCGTTCCGCCGTCATGGAGACGATTACGCGGCTGGTGAGTCTACTCAAAGACGCCGGCATCCGCGTCCACATGGATGACCGCGACGAAACCCCCGGCTTCAAGTACAACGACTGGGAGATGCGCGGCGTCCCTGTGCGGCTGGAAATCGGCCCCCGTGATATCGAAAAGGGCAATGCGGTGCTGGCCCGCCGCGATATCCCCGGCAGAGACGGCAAACAGTTCGTCTCGCAGGATGGCATCGTTGATACTGTCAAGACACTGCTAGACGAGATTCAGGCCAATCTGCTGCAACAGGCTACCGACTTCCGCGATGGCAACATCCACGACGCCGCCGACTACGCTAAAATGCGCGAGATCGTGGAATCTGGCGCGTGGGCACGTGTGCGGTGGTCTGGCTCTGATGACGACGAGCGCCGCGTCAAAGATGAAACCGGCGCGACCCTGCGCTGCTATCCGCTTGATCAACCGGGGGGCACCGGCAAATGCGTGCTAACCGGGCAAGATGCCGAGCGTGTTGCGCTGTTTGCACGGGCGTATTAACTCAGGTAAAAATCTGGCGTTGCAAGGGGAGTGGTCCGCGTTGCCCTCCCTTGCCGCGCTGTTAACCTCCACCCCCGGACCACGCCGGGCCAATAGCGATGACAACGCTATCATGGATTCCTCAGAAACCTCGTTTTGTGCCACAATTTTCCCATAATTATGCTATTACAGGTGTAAAAAATCAATACTTCCTCAATGTGTGTTCTGGCAAAATAGACGAAATCTATCCAAACAGGTCAATTTGCGACGTTTTTTCATTAAATCTTGGCCTAACACGCTTGGTGATCTTGAGGAACCGTATACAATAAGAAGATGAGTCTTACCCATATCATGCCACCATCACTGTACAGGGTAGACCAGCTTTGTTACACTTGTCACGATAGCAGTTGAGGTTCCGGCACCATTCGGCAACTCTCCCTGACGTGCAAACAAAAAGTAGCTTCTTACCGGGAGTGATGAAAAACTTCACTTGGCATGTGCTGTAGTAACGTAGCCATGCCGACCAGTGCCATGAAAGTGGCCGTTCTTGGGATTAGGATTAAATGGCAGCCTATTTAGTTGTAGACGTTGACGATCTCTTGCGCCATTTCCAGCGTGGCGGCATGTCGGTGAACATGCAAGAACTTGCCGTCGGGCTGCGCGGGGGCGCGGCGATGGCGGCAGGTCTGGCCTCCGCTGAATCGCTGAAGGCGGTCGCGGTCGCAGACTGGCAGTCGCACCGCGATCTTGGCACGATTGACTTGCAGTTTGTGTTCAAAGCTGCGGGTTATGACGTATTTGATATTCCGCACCGCGAGTCGATCGCGGATGCGTTGATCATCCACTACTTTTCATATGACCCCGACCCGATTGACGAGTTGATCCTCGCTACTACCAGTCACGATTTGCTGCCGGTCATCCGGCGTCTGAAGATCACCCGCAATGCACGCATCCGCATGTGGGGGTCTCAGGACGTGTTGAAGGGGTCGGAGTTCGAGCAAGAAGTGTTGTTCCAACCGCTAGAATCCCTGCTTGGCATCCAATCAAAAAATGTGGCGGTCTATATCGACTTCGAGAATATCGCCATCAGCCTCAACGAACAGGGCTTTATGGTCAACCTCGACCACCTGATCGGGCGCTTCGTCAAACAGGCGCAGGCATACGGGCATGTCGTTAAGATGGCAGCGTATGCACCGTGGGGCCAGCGCGGGACACTGCCGCCGCTGGTCGATTCCAACGGGCGGGAAGTCGCCGACGAAGCCCCCAGCCGCCTGATGCTGGCGAACATCGACCCGGTGTTTAACCTGCCGGGTAAGAATAGCGCCGATATCCGCATTGCGCGGGACGTGCTGACCGATTCCGGGCATGGTGACCACGCCGACGTATATA
>DAOTXA010000163.1:0-2183 GCA_034435595.1 Anaerolineae bacterium
GGACGGCGCAAGTATCCCCGGTTTGGCGCTCAGCAATACGACCGGACGTTCCCGACTGGTGAGGAGTCGCGCCTCTTCTTCGTTGATATTTGCAATTTGGTGCGCCATATTCAGGTCACGGACCATAACCGCGAAGGGTTTGGCAGGGCGTCCCTTGCGCTCGCGCAGTCGCCGGACGATGTTTTCGTTACTGGCATCACACGCCAGATGAAATCCGCCGAGTCCTTTGATAGCGACAACTTCGCCGTTATGCAGTGCGTTCACAGTTGCAGCAATCGCGTCGTGGCGTGCCAGCATTTCGCCGTGACCGGTAAACGTTACCTGTGGGCCGCAGTCCGGGCAGGCGTTCGGCTGTGCGTGGAAACGCCTGTCCAGCGGGTCGTGGTATTCAGCATCGCACGCCGCGCACATGGGAAAATCAGCCATGGTCGTAAACGGGCGGTCGTAGGGAACATCTTTCGTGATAGTAAAGCGCGGCCCGCAGTTGGTGCAGTTGGTGAAGGGGTAGCGATACCGCCGATTAGACGGGTCGCTCATTTCGCGCAGGCAATCGTCACACACGCACAAATCCGGCGAAATGAGCGTGTTCGCGCCTGGTTGGGCGGCACTTTCCACGATGATAAACGTAGATTCACCTGTCGCCGGGATGTTGTGCGTTTCGACGGATTCGATATGCGCCAGCGGCGGCGGACTGGCAACCAGTTCGCGGGCGAATCCGGCAAGGTCGGCGTTGTCGCCTTCGATTTCGATAAATACGCCGCTGGAGTCGTTGCCGACGAACCCGCCGAGTTGCCAGCGTTGCGCCAATCCGTAGACGAAGGGGCGAAATCCTACCCCTTGCACGACGCCACGCACGCGCAATCGCTGGCGGTTGGTGGATTGTGTGGGCTGCGGCGACGACTCCGCACGCATGACTTACGTCTCGCTGGCGATTTCGTCGGTCAGAAGTTCGCGCTGTTCAACGAGATAATCAAGCCACTCGTCCATGCCGGTACCCTTTTTGGCGGAGGTGTCGAAAATCCGCATACCGGGGCGCACGGCGTTAATGCTTTCGACGGCGGCGTTACGGTCAAATTCGACCGCTTCTGCAATGTCAATTTTGGTCAATACGGTGGCGTCGGCAGAGTTGAACATCACCGGATACTTGAGCGGTTTGTCTTCGCCTTCAGTGACGGCTAAAAACACGATGCGAATGTCCTCGCCCAGATCATAGTGCGACGGGCACACCAGATTGCCGACATTCTCGATAAACAGAAAGTCGATTTCGCTGAGGTTGAGTTCCCAGTCGCTAAGGTGGGCGGTAATCATGTCGGCTTCGAGATGGCAGTTACCCCCGGTCACAATCTGGCGAACGGGTGCGCCGCTGCGGGCAAGGCGGTCGGCATCGTTTTCGGTGGCGAGATCGCCCACAAGGGCAGCGGGGCGCAATCCGCGTGCGATGAGGTCGGTCATGGTGCGCTCAAGGAAGGCCGTCTTACCTGCGCCGGGGCTGGATACCAGATTGAGCACCAGCAGACCGGATGCGCGGAACTTTGCACGCAAATCCTGCGCGATGAGGTCATTTTTCTCTAAAACACCCTTACGAATCTCTAGAATACGCGGGTTCATCGTCTTTACACTCCAAAGAAACCAGTTCTATTTCACGGCCTTGCCGGATGTCGCCGGTGGGCGTTCCACAGGCCGGACATTGAAACAATTGTATACTATCAAGCGTTCGTTCCGCATCACATTGCGGGCAGTACACGACGACCGGGACTTCCTCGATTTCCAGCCGCGACCCGGCGAGTCGCGTGTTCTGTGTGGCGATGTCGTAGCCGAATAGTAGCGCGTCCTTGACTACGCCGGATAGTGCCCCCAACTTCAAATGGACGACTTCTACCTGGGTAACGTTCGTTCCGGCGAGAGCGTCTTCGGCGGTGTTGACGAGGCTGTGGGCGATGGATAGCTCATGCATCGGGTGTTGGCTCCAATTGCTGCTGTACCAGCGCGACCACTTCGGGGATGGCGGCGGCGATGTGTTCGCTGAGTCCCTGTTCCCAATCGATGGTTTGTGGCTGCACGCCGATAATCACAATTTCTGGCGGCAGGATGTTCAACGCCTGACCAAGATTTAGCGCTTCTGCGAGTCCGGCATAGTGCAACGTGCCTCTTAGATACAGATCGCCCGATTGCAGGCGCACCTC
>DAOTXA010000164.1:0-2161 GCA_034435595.1 Anaerolineae bacterium
CGCCCATCTGGCAGCACTGACCATCATGCGCGAACATCGCAGCCACGATATGCTGATGACCCTCTATGGCGCAGCCATGCGCACCGCGCAAAACCGTAACGTTGAACTCGTCTTTACCTCTGGTAATTCCGACTCTGACCGCGCCTTATTGCGTGACGCAGGCTTCATGGATTCGGGCAGTATTGTGTGCTATGCTGAGTCGACTCACAATACGCACGGGGGAAAAGATGACAGCAGCGTGGGCCAGTCTCTATCTGCCGTCTGATGACGCAAATGGCCTTGCCAGCACGATCCAAAGTGCGCTGGCGAAACTTGATTACGACCTCTATGATCCATTTAACGACTTCACACCGGGCACCATCTACGCGCAGACGGTGAAATTATTTGTCGCGCCATCTGCCTGCGGTTGGACGCGGGTGCTACTTGCACCAGATAGCGGCGATTTTGCCCCCGTAATTCGCGCATTTGCCCATCCGATGACTGTACTTGATGTGCGGCTGGCGGGCAGCGAAAGCACCATCCGCGCCTATGACCATAGCAACGAGGCTGATCTCGTCGCCGCCCTGACGCCGTATCTGCGCCCCGACCGCACGCCCGACGATCTGCGCCGCGCTTTGCTGCAAACCGTCGAAACGGGCAATGACCGCGCAGATGAGTCATTGCCGCCGCTGGATGCGCTCCCCGACGACGTGCGCGAAATGGCCTCTACACTTAACCCCAGGCAAGTAAACAAGCTGTTTGGCAAGATGATGCGACAGGTCAACCGTATGGTCGGTGGTGAACAGGCCGCCGCTGCCCGCGCCTTGATTGATGCAGGCCCGCAGTGGGATAGCGAGGGCGGTCGTCGTATCCGTGCGCTGATGGCCTGTCTGACGATCCCTGATGGCTGGCACACACCCGATTTCGTCACGCTGCGCGACGCGTACCAACTGCATCACCGCCAACGCAATCAACCGGATGCGCCCCTGTATCCCGGTGACGATGCGGCGATGGCGCAGGTCCCCAATGCTCTCGACACTACACCAATTTACGCAGGAAAGGTGGAAAATTAACATGGCTGCTGATGATCGCATTCGCTGGGACGAGATTTATAAGCGTGCCGCCGCGAAACCCTTCCCCGCGCCGGACCCGTTCCTGTTTGAATACACGCCGCCCGTACCGCCCGACGGCTCGCATTTCGCCCTCGATCTCGCTGCGGGGCTGGGTCAAAATGGCCTGTGGCTGGCGGAACAGGGGTATACCGTCGATATCATGGACATTAGCCGCGTGGCACTCACCCGCGCCCGTGAAGAACAGGCAGCACGCGGTTTGCGCAACGTCAACCTGATCCCGGTCGATCTGGATAACCTTGAACTGGAACAATATCGCTATGATTTAGTGTGCGTGTTCCGCTATCTTAAACGAGACGCTCTGCCCGTGATCCGCAGTGCCGTCAAGCCGGGTGGACGCCTGATCTACGAAACGTTCAACCTCAACTACATCACGAAGGTCCCCGGCTTTAACGTCAAGTTTTTGCTGCAACCGGACGAACTGGCAGAAAACTTCCCCGGTTGGGAGTTGATCGTAGACCGCGTCGAGGAACACATCACACGCATGGTTGCCGTCCGCCCTGATGGGCACATCACCCAGACGGTCCCCGTCGTGGCGAAACCGGTCACGCAGTCCAACCGCCCGCGTCCAGCGACCCAGCCACCACAACCCGTCCCCGAACCGGAAGCGGAGAGCGACGACAGCAGCAAGTTCGAGTGGTGATTCAAGAACAAAAGCGCAAAGCGCAAAGGCGAAAGAAAAACACCGAGGGCTGAGGAAATAGAATTCACACGGGCATGACTGTCATGCCCGTTTTGATTGCGCCACCTTCGAATTAACGGCATAATTCACCATGTTACCCGCCGACCACTGAAGCTGTTCCGATGCCGAAAATCTTCATCTCCTACCGCCGCCAGGATAGCCAGGATTTCAGTGAGCGTGTCTACGAGCGTTTGGTAGATGCGTTCGGCAGGTCGAATATCTTCATAGATGTGGACGATATTCCGGCAGGGGTGAATTTCCGCGAGTATCTGAATAACGAAATCGATAAAGCCGATATTGTGCTCATTATGATCGGAGCACAGTGGGCAAAAATATTGCGCCAGCGCCAGAACGACACCGATGACTTCGT
>DAOTXA010000165.1:0-7525 GCA_034435595.1 Anaerolineae bacterium
CGGCAGTGGCGGCAATAGACGGCGACATGCACGCCCTCAGCTACACCTACGGCGGCGATGCAAATGATGGAATCGTCAGCCGCGTGACGGTCACCCTGCGCCCGCGTTATGTTGGACCTGCAAACATGATCCTGTGGGAAACCGCCTCCGCACAGCAAATCGCGCCGGGACAAACGCGACAGGTTATCGCCCGCTTTCGAGATGCGAATCAGCGTCCGGCGGGTGCGCTGGAACTCATCACACCCGATGCCGGCAGCGACTACGCCTTCAACACAGAACATGACGGTTCCGGCGAGGACGTGACCGCATCCGTAGACCTGCGTCTCGTCGCAAGTGGATTCAGTGCGGCGACGCTTGAAATCCGTAACAGCACAGCACAGACGGTCTATCTACAGGCCGGGGCCACCCTGCGCGGAACGCCACTCTATACCGGCGATCCCGTCACCGTCGAACAACACGATCCACTGGCAGAAGCGCTATACGGGCCGGATGCGCTGCGACTCGCTCCGGCGGCACTCGATTCGCTGGCACAGGCCGACGACCTCGCCCGCTTTGAACTGGGACGCCGCAAGTCTCCGCGTGGCACGGTGGACAGTATCACCCTGACAGTACGGACACACCCATCACAAACACTCGACCTCACGCTGTTCGACCGCGTGACCATCCGTGACGCGCAAACCGGATTCGACGGTGACGCCTTCATCATCGCAGAAGCGCACCGCGTCGACCTCGGCGGAGCGCGGCACACGGTTACGTATACGCTGGAATCCGCCCTCGCCAGTGATTTCTGGCTGGTCGGGCGCTCAAAGCTCGATCAAAACGCGGCGCTGGCGTACTAGATTTCCCCCTACATAGTGAACATCTATATAGTGAAAAGGAAGCAACCATCATGCCCGTAAACTGGACACCGCCGGTCACCTGGGTGACAGACGAACTCGTCACGGCGACCAAACTCAACGAACAGGTGCGCGACAATCTCGAATTCCTCAAGTCGCCACCCACGACCACCGTCACATTTATCGGCGGCGGATCGACCACGAGTACGAGTCCGGTCGAAATCGACCCGGCGCTCACCTTTGACCTGACAACCGAGGGTGGCGCGGTGCTGATCGGCTTTAATATTCGCCGCATCAAGCAAAGCACTGCCGGACAATCCATCACCGTGACGCTCTATGTCAACGGCAACGGAACACCATTGATCCAGACCATCACCCCCGCCAACACCGCCGACCAGAGCGTTTGTGGTGTTCTATTGTTGGATACGCTGGCGGCTGGAACCCATAACTTTAGCCTGCGCTGGAGCGTTTCCGGCGGTACGGCAACTATCATCAGTACAAGCGGTTATGCGAGTTTCTTCGCAAGAGAGGTATAAAATGATGAACGCAATTCAACTGCGAAACACGAACATCAACCCGGAAAAACTGCACGAGGAGATCATCGCGGTGCTGGGCAAAGCAGTCGCCCCCGGTCTTTCATGGACAGATGCCGATATCCTCGTCCACATCGAAGTCGAGATCACACAGGCGATCCGTGATATTGTCGATAGCATCGTACTCGTGCATGATCCGGCGGTGTTGACTGCCGCACAACAGCGTCGCGCCAACCTGAAGGCCGAGCGTATCGCCAACGCGACACCCATCGACCCGGAAAACATCACCCTGCGCGATATCGCCCGCCGTCTGCGCTGGCTGGAAAAGGAAATCCGCGCCTGGTTAAACGATACCGACGATAACGACGCCGCTTAGACGGCGCAGACCAATTCGTGCAATACGCCTATCAGCCAAACGAAACCGGGGAGTCTGCCGACCATGGCAGACTCCCCGGTTTTTTTGATTCTACCAGGCTGTGGTTATTCCGGTATCGCGCCGATCTGTAGCATGTCTTCACCCGCCAGGATTTCATCGACATCCGTGTTCAGCCCGAATTGCTGCTCGACCAGAATGTCGAGCGCTGCCGCCAGATCATGCGGGAAATTGTTGCGCACCGCAGCGTCGAATTCACTCGTCGTTGCGCCGCCCGTGGCTCCGGTCACCTGCACCAGATTTAAGCCGGTCAAGTTGGGATACCAGTCAAAGCGCACTGTTGCGCGGCCTTCGTACCCGTTTTGGCGCATGTACACCACGATTTCGCCATTCGTATAATCGACCGCGAAGTATTCTACACTGCTGCCGGAAACCTGTTGCAGCGCGAACAGCAGTTCCGCGTCGCGCACCATCATCGCCTCAAAACCGTCCGGCGTACCGGTCGGCGTCGGCGTTGATGTCGGCGTGGGGGTTGGTGTCGGCGTTGCCGTCGGGTTCGGCGTCGGATACAGATACAGCATCCCCGCCGCGTCGCCCGCACTCAAATAGCTGCGGTTGCCCATCACGTTCTGGTAGGCGGCGTAGGCAGATTGCGCCTCAATCGTGTAAGCGTAGGGGTTGATGGCGAAGGCGGTGTCGTAATAGTGCATGATCGACTCGAAATCATATGCGCTGTAGTCCCGTCCCCAGTAGCTGCCGACTTTATCAAAGTTGGTCTCTGCACCGCAGCAGATATTGCTCCAGTGGATGATGACATAGTTGTCGCGGTCGTTGCGCATGTGTTCGTGCCACAACCCCAGCGCGTGACCGAGTTCGTGGGCGATGATGCCGCGTACCCAGTTGTGGATGTTGACATCCTGTTTGCCCCAGCCGATCATGCCCACATACGAGTTGTTGTACTGCGAGTGGTCGTTGATCTGGACGTAATTGTACTGGTTGGTGCGCTGCACGAACTCGACGCCGGAAACGGCCTCCCACCAGTCCATCGCTTCGCGGGCCAGTGCGCGGCGCGAACTGCTGACGTTGCCGTTGAAGGTATAGGGCACGATGCCCTCCGGCCACAGGCTGCGCGGAATATAGACGCTGAGTGCGGTCATCTCGTGATAATTCACCGGGACGATGATGTCGCCGCCGTAGATCATATAGCCTTCGGGGATTGTCTCGTCGGTGATGACCTCGAAATCCTCGCCGGGGACGGGGTAGTCGATCTCGTCGGGGTTGATGTCTGAGCCACCGAAGGCGCGGACGATGCCGCCCGTTTGCCGCAAAGAGTCGCCCAGCGCCATTTCCAGCGCGGCAACGCCCGTTACGTGCGGAACCGCGAAACTGGTCCCGCTGTAAAGCTGGTAGCCGCCCGCCAGATTCGGCGCGAGGATATCGACGCCGGGGGCGAACAGATCGACTTCTAGCCCGGTTGTCGAGAACAGGCTGCGCGAGCGGTCGCGG
The DNA here is from genome assembly GCA_034435595.1 of Anaerolineae bacterium. Lineage (GTDB taxonomy): Bacteria > Chloroflexota > Anaerolineae > Aggregatilineales > Phototrophicaceae > JAVJSU01. Next base: position 3,249 of record DAOTXA010000165.1, read on the forward strand.
TTGATTGACCCCACGCCGACCACGTCGGCATAGGCCGCCGGATACATGACGCCCTGTACGCCGCTGTTGCCCGCCGCTGCCACGACCAGCACACCGCGTTCGGTCGCGTAGGTAATCGCGTCTTTCAATACCGTCGAACCGATTGCGCCGCCCATACTCATGTTGATGATGTCCGCGCCGTTGTCGGTTGCCTGCACGATGGCGGCGGCAGCGTCCGAATACAGGCCAATACCGTTCGCATCCAGCACGCGGAAGGGCATAATCTGCACGTTGGGCGCGACCCCTGCGATGCCGGTGCTGTCGTTCATGTTGGCGGCGAGAATGCCCGCCACCGCGCAGCCGTGACCGAATGCGTCGGTGGGATCGGCGTCATCGTCCACAAAGTCCCAGCCGCCCGCATAACGCCCGCGTAGATCGGCACTGGCACAAATGCCGCTGTCGATGACGGCAACACGCACCACCGGTGCATCTGCCGGGAGCGCAGACCACGATTCCGGCACCCCAATGACGGGCAGTGCCCACTGTTCTGCATAACGTGGGTCGCTGACCGCTGCCGAGTCGATCTGTGCGGTAATGACATAATCCGGTTCCTGCACCAGAATCGGCGCATCATCCGGCACATCGCCCAGCAGCAGTTGGTTGGCACTGTTCGCACCCAGGCTGACGGTGACCGCGTCTAATCCGGCGATTTCTCCGGTGACAGTCGCGCCGATACTTTCAAGGTAGGCGACACGCACCTCGCTGCTGGCATCCGGGTCAAAGCGCACGACGATTTGATCGGTTGAGGCTCCGGTCGGCGGTGGCTGCACAATGCGTGGCGGCGTCACCGGGGTGATTTGCGGCGGTATGAGTGTTGCAGGGGCCGGTTCGCTAGTGGCGACTGGCAGCGGCGTGGCGATGAATGCCTCCGCGTTGTCGGCACCGTCCACGGATACAGCATCGCTATCCGGTGCGCTGCCTGCCGGGGCAGGCGGACCAGCGGCGATCTGGTCTGCCGGGAATGCCCCCAGTTCGTTGACGATCATGCCCTCGATCAACTCGTCAGGGGCGTCGGAATTGGCAACCCGTGGGACCGGTGTCATATTACCCGGTGCGACGGTGTCGCCGTTACCGCTGTCACTGCCGCCACTGGAAACCATCACCAGCACTGCGCCCACAATCCCCGCCACAAAAAGCGCCGCGATCAGCAGCAGCGCCGCCGGAACCTGACGGCGTGGCGTTTCCTCTTCGTGGATGTCGTTCAGACCGTAGAAATCCGTCTGTGCCCCCGCGTGATTCGGGTTCAGCAGCAGGGCACGCTCCAGCGCACGGTGACGTGTTTCCGGGTTGTTCGTGATGGTGGACAACAAATACCACGCCTGTGCGTCTTCCGGCTGTTGGGCCAGATATTGCTTCAGGGCAGCATGAGCGGCTTCAAGATCGCCGCTTTCGATCATCTCGCGTATGGGTTGCAGCATGGGCCGTTTATCCCTGCGTCAATTAGATGAATGGTCGTGATGTATTTACATTTTTTCGTTTCTAAGCGTAGCATGAATCTATTTTTTAATGAATGAAAAATATGTAAAAAATGAATTTTCAGCATCTATTTAACGGGAATTAAACACATTTCACACAGGTTGTAACACGAGGAATCGCAGTCATATGATCAGGACTTTCGCTTGCGATGTTTCTCATAGCAGATATTGCACTGCTTTCCTCGGTGGGCGCAACAATGCAAAACGCAATGTAGGGGTGCGATTCTTCGCGCCCATGCGTACCAGGTTAAGCAAATTGGGTGCTTATTTCTTGCTCAATGATCGCGTTTTATGTCGCCGGAAGCTGAAGCAGTCTGGCTACCGAAAAACCAGGCGCACTGAAAGGCGCTAAAAACATGCCTGATTCTACCGGAATTGGTGGAAATGCAGTTTTTATGCCAAATCTCAGACCGCTTGCCCTTTGAAGATTTAATTGGGTAATGGTCCGCCGTGAGATTGATCTACGGCGGACGCCCTCTAGGGCGTTCCTGCGACCAAAACATGTAGGGATGCGCTACAGCGCGTCCGTGCTAGTATTTCTCCCCTTGTGGGTTCAGGAGCCGGCGGTGAGGGAAAAGGCGCATATTTTCGTTTCCACCAAAAAGGTTAGAACGAGAAACATGCTAGCGGTGGGCGGCGTTTCTTCGTAGCCGCATGGCTTCAGCCACAGGCGAAACTCTTGGACAAAAATTCCGCGTCCAGCGGATGAAATTCCCCGGTGAGGTGTGGGGGACAAAGCCCCCACGCACTTCTTAAACGGCTTTCTGGCGCAGGCGGTGTTAGGGCGTAGAGGATACTGCCTTGTGATATTCCACCCATCCGGGGACGGGTTTAAAGCCCAGTTTCACGTTGATCTGATACATGGGGTTGTTCTCTTCGTTATCGGTTTCGATGATCTCTGCGCCGTATTGTCTGGCAAATTCGATGGCGTGCAGCTTGAGCGCAGTTGCGACACTTTTGCGGCGGTGGCTGCGGATGACGCCGGTTAGACCGGTAAAGACCTTCTTCTTATCGGCGAGGTCAGCAGAGAGGTTGCTGAGGCCGACATATGAGTCACCATCCACCGCGATGAAGTACCCGTCATACAGGCGCGAAGGGCTGTCGATGCGCTGGTCGAATTCCTCTTTGGTCGGCTTTTCCGGCGGATCAGTCGAGGGCACATCCTGCGCGATGGCCCACACCAGATCATAGAGCTTGTTCGACCAGTCCGGGTCCTCTGTCTTGAGATCAGCCAGCGTGCGTGCTTTGAGGCCGCTATCCTTGAAGCGCTGTGCGCTGGATGCAAACGGGGCCGGGTCAAACTCCGCCACTGTTAAGTGCGAGATGGGATAGCGCATGGCAACCGTATAGCCGAGTGATTCCAGCATGGTGACGCCGGGGGTCATGTCCTCGCGCACTTCGCCAACCAGATGCGCCGGGGCCGGGTCGCGCTTGTTGAGTTCGTCCAGCAAAAACTGGTAGGCCGACTTCGCGTGCCCCTTGCGGCGATAGTCGGGGTGGATGTTGATGCTGATGAAGTACTTGCCCGGTTTGTACGACCACGGCATTTCCAGCGCTTCGGCAAGACCGATCACAGCGCCATCATGTTCAATCATGTTGCGGGTGATGAAATATTTCGGGGGCCAGGTCTCAATATCGTGCCGAACACTGGCTTCTGTCGTTTGGTGATCGGGCCAGCACAGGTTTGACAATTGGACGAACGTTTTGATGTCGTAACTACTAAAATCAAGCGGTCGGATGTTTGACATGGATGTGATCTCCGGTGGTTAACTTATTTTTATAGCACAGAAGGTATCACAATGGGTCAAAAAAGTCCAGCAGCGTTTCTGTTTACCGCCCTAACAGCGACGAGATCACACTATAAAGCTTATGAATGTTTGCCGAAATAATGTAAAAAACGTAAATTAATCGTTAAGTCTGCAACATTCCCCAATGTTTTGCGATTTAACAAGCGAATGTAAAAAGCAAACAGAATAGCAGCATGGGCACAAACTGAAAAAGTTCCGAAACATGCCCGAACCCTTGACGACATTCATAGACAGGGCGCTGCGATTCGAGCTAAATAAATAGCATTCATCAAATCATACATCGTAAAAGCACTACCAGGAGTTATCACATGTTCAAGCAACGCAAGTCCCCACAATCTTATCGGCGTGCAATGCGCGGTCAGGCGTTCTCGGAGTATACGTTCCTGCTCCCGGCCTCGATCATGATTGCCATCGCAGTCAGCACCATGGCGCTTGTTGTCATCAACAACCTGAATCAGGTGAACGATGCGCTCAACGGAACTGGTGTGTGCGAAACGGCCCCGGAGACACCGGACGAAGAGAATGAAGGCAAGACAACTGCCGTACTCGGCCCGCACACCGTCAGCATGACCAGCAAGGTCTATGACGGCACCAACACCGCAGTGACCTATACCGTCACCAACGGCGGCGACCCCTCGATTAGCCACTGGGTGCTTGGCCTTCCGCCCGAAGTCATGGCAAACGTCGTCAGCATCAGCGAAGGCAATAACGAATACGTGCTAGACCCCAGAACCGGCGTACATGGTCTGAAGTTTGACACCGGCTATGAGAGCAGCGGTGGCGGTGGCAGCGACAACGGTGGCAGCGACAACGGCGGCAGCGACAACGGCGGCAGCGACAACGGCGGCGGTAACGACAACGGCGGCGGTAACGACAACGGCGGCGGCAACGACAACGGCGGCGGCAACGACAACGGCGGCGGTAACGACAACGGCGGCGGTAACGACAACGGCGG
>DAOTXA010000166.1:0-8398 GCA_034435595.1 Anaerolineae bacterium
TATCTGCACGCACTCGACATGGCATGGGATGACGACCTGCCGCCGGTGCGCCACGCCAGCCACAACGAACGCCACATTCTGCGGCAACAACTAGAACGCAAACTCAACGTCGTGGAGACGACCAGTATGGGCCGCCTGTTCGACGCGGTGTCGGCATTGATCGGCGTGCAGCAAATCGCACACTACGAAGCACAGGCGGCGATTGAATTGGAAGCCATCGCCACACCGACCGAACACGCCTATTCGCTCGATTCGCTGCACACGTTATTCACGTCAATCATCACCGATCTACGCGCCGATGTTCCTGTTAGCGAGATATCCGGGCGTTTTCATAACGGAATCGCTTCGCATATTACGAAGATGAGTGTAAAATTAAAGGCGCAGCATGACCTATCTACGGTCGTGTTGAGTGGCGGCGTCTTCCAGAATATGGCGCTGTTGGAACGCACCGTAAATCATCTGCAAGAGAGCAGATTTACCGTACACACACATCGCCTTGTCCCCGCCAATGACGGCGGACTCGCACTCGGACAGGCGTTTATCGCCAGTAGAAAGATTCAGGAGAAATAGACTTATGTGTTTAGGCATCCCCGGTAAAGTGACCGAAATCTACGAGGTTCAGGGCACGCGCATGGGCAAGGTCGATTTTGGCGGCATCGTCAAAGAGATATGTCTTGATTTCGTACCAGAAGTTGAAGTTGGTGAGTACACCATCGTCCATGTCGGGTTCGCCATCACGCGGCTTGACGAAGAATCTGCGCAGGAGACATTGGCGCTATTCAAGGAGATGGGCGTGCTTGAAGAAGAACTCAACGCCGACGAGGACCAAACATTGGCGGCGGGTGGATAGTTCTAAGGCAGACGCCCAGTTGGGCGTCCCTACAACCAAATCCATATAGCAGCTCGTCCGTAACTACAAACACGAATGACGTATAAGTCTATTTTTCCAATCGTCAATCGGTTCGCTTGCCCCTACTCGCAAGCACCATCTACGTACCATAAAAACAGATTTTTGACAGGAACCTACTTATGAAATACCTTGAAGAATTCCGCGATCCCCAACTTGCGCAGAAGCTACTCGACGAAATTCACGCCATCACCACACAGAAATGGGCGCTGATGGAAGTTTGCGGCGGACAGACGCACAGCATCATCCGCAACGGCATCGACCAGCTATTGCCAGATAACATTGAGTTAATTCACGGCCCCGGTTGCCCGGTCTGTGTAACGCCGCTGGAAGTCATCGACAAGGCGCTGGCAATTGCGGCGCGTCCCGGTGTGATTTTCTGCTCGTTTGGCGATATGCTGCGCGTCCCCGGCAGCGGCAAAGACCTATTCACTGTCAAAAGCGAGGGCGGCGATGTACGCATCGTCTATTCCCCGCTGGACGCGATCAAAATCGCCCGCGAAAACCCGGATAAAGAGGTCGTGTTCTTCGGTATCGGTTTCGAGACAACGGCCCCGGCAAACGCGATGGCGGTTGTGCAGGCCAAGCGCATGAACCTGACCAACTTCTCGATGCTGGTATCGCATGTGCTGGTTCCCCCGGCGATTGAAGCCATTATGAGCGCACCGGAAACTCGCGTGCAGGGCTTCCTCGCCGCCGGACACGTTTGCAGCGTCATGGGCTACTGGCAATATGAACCGCTGGCAGAAAAGTACAAGGTGCCGATTGTCGTGACCGGGTTCGAGCCGCTCGACCTGTTGCAAGGCATTCGCCAAACCGTCGCCCAATTGGAAGAAGGCCGGGCCGAGGTCGAAAACGCTTACCAGCGTGCGACTCACCGCGAGGGCAATCTGCCCGCACAGAAGATGCTGGATGACGTGTTCGCGGTCACCGACCGCACATGGCGCGGCATCGGGGAAATTCCCGGTAGCGGGTGGGGACTCAGCGACGAGTATCGCCAGTTTGATGCGGCAGTGAAGTTTGATGTGACCGACATCCACACAGAGGAATCAGCGATTTGTCGCAGCGGTGATGTGTTACAGGGACTCATCAAGCCCAACGAATGCCCCGCCTTCGGCAAGGAATGCACGCCGCGCAAACCGCTGGGCGCGACGATGGTCAGTGCGGAAGGCGCGTGCTCGGCTTACTATCAATATGGGCGCTTTGTGGCGACGGATAGCATCCCCGTAAGTGAAGGTACAGACTAACGATGGCAGACACCTATATCGATATTGAGGGCTGGACCTGTCCGCTGCCCCTGCGCGACCACCCGAATGTGATTCTCGGTCACGGGGGCGGCGGCAAACTGTCGCAGGAACTGGTCGAGCATCTGTTTTTGCCCGCATTTGAAAACGCCACATTGGGCGATATGCGCGACTCTTCTGTGCTGGAAGTCGCCGCCGGACGCCTCGCTATGTCCACAGACTCGTTTGTGATTCAGCCCCTGTTCTTCCCTGGCGGCAGCATCGGCGATTTAGCCGTTCACGGTACGATCAACGATGTGGCGATGAGTGGCGCGACCCCGCTGTATCTGTCGGCGGGCTTCATCATCGAAGAAGGCTTGCCTATGTCCAAACTCGGCGGGATTGTCGAGCGCATGGGTGACGCGGTACGTAACACGGGTGTCAAACTCGTCACCGGCGACACCAAAGTCGTAGATAAGGGCCACGGCGACGGCCTGTATATCAACACCACTGGCATCGGCGTCATCCCCGAAGGCGTGAATATCGCGCCGCAAAACGCCCGCCCCGGCGATGTAGTCATCGTCAGCGGAACCATTGGCGATCACGGCATGGCGATTATGTCCGTCCGTGAAGGGCTGGACTTTGAGACGGCGATTGTGTCCGATTCCGCGCCCCTGCACACACTCGTCACGGATATGCTGGCGATCACGAAAGACATTCACGTACTGCGTGACCCGACACGCGGCGGTGTTGCATCCGCACTCAACGAAATTGCGGCGGCGTCCGGCGTGGGGATTCGCATCGACGAGCGTAAATTGCCCGTAAATCCAGCGGTAAAAGCGGCCTGCGAACTGCTCGGCATGGACCCGTTGTATGTCGCCAACGAGGGCAAGCTGATCGCCATCGTCCCGGCAGCACACGCCGACGCCATGCTGGAAACCATGCAGGCGCACCAATTTGGCGCACAGGCGCGAGTCATCGGTGAAGTTGTTGCAGATCACCCCGGTATGCTGACCGCCCGAACCGGACTCGGCGGCACCCGCGTGGTCGATTCACAGGTAGGCGAGCAGTTGCCGAGGATTTGCTAGTAGAGATACCTCCCGCCTCGCCGCTTGTGGGTTCTGGGGATGGTGGGAGGTAAGTTGATTTCTTCACCGTATAGCACGCGTCAGCTACACATAGAGCCAGCGTCCCGCCCTCAACGCACAATTCCCCATAGAATAAAGGTACTTCTTCGTCCTAATTTGTGGGGAAACAACCAAAATGACCGTCTCACGCCGACAATTTCTAAAAGCTGCCGCCCTGTTCGCTGCGGCGGCGACCGCGCCGCAACTGCCGATCAAACTCACCGCGCAGGAAGACGCGGCCCGGAACATCCTTGCCGAATATCTGACCGCGATGGAAACGCCCTTCGTCGCGCCACTGAACGTCTACATGGAGCGCATCATCGGCAGCGAAAACGTCTCCCTGCTGCTGTACGACATCAACACCGGGCAACTGCTAACCGGCCTGCGACCGGAGAACCCGCTGCCGGTGGCGTCCGCGTTTAAGGCGGCGCTGCCCATGTGGTTCGTGGATACAGTCGAGCGCGAGGTGTGGAACTCGGTTCCCGTACAGTATTGGGACGCCAACGCCGCCAGCGAAGTCCCCGAAGAATTCCGTGATGCGTGGCGCAGTCACAGCGCCGTACTGCGTGATCTATACCGGGCGCTGGTGTTTAGCAACAATCCCACAACGGGGACCACGATGGCATATATCGCGGAAGCATCTGGCAGCAACGACGCGTTGATCGCCTTCAACGATTGGGCGGCGAATCGTGTGGGCATGTCGCAGATTTCGGGCCTATCGAGTTGGAGCGAGGGCGTTCCAGCGGATATGACCTCAACCGATGAGCGCTTCACCGAACGCGGGACCAACATCGGCGGGCAGTTGCACACCTTCGAGAACATGCTGACCGCCCGTGATATCGGCCTGTTTTATGCGTGGATGCTGACCGAACTTGACGCCGAGCAGCAAGCCGTTTGCAAAGCGCTGCTGAGTACGATTCACAACAATCGCGGCGCAAATCTGGAACGGCTGGCGATGGCGAATGAGGGCGTATCATTCAGCAAAAACGGTTCGCTGGAAACCAGCGCGGGCTATGTCGTCACCGATGCCGGGATCATCTCGCTACCGGATAACCGCGAATATGTGCTGGTGATGCTGTCACTGGGCGCACCGCTGACCATTCAACCGTTATTCGAGGAACTCGACGCCACACTGCGCGGCAAATACAACGAGATTCTGCACAATCGCCATGTGAGTTACGTCACCACCGAGGAACTACTTGAAGATTATCTCGCCCACCTGCGCGTCGCGTATCCGCAGCAAAACGACCTTGCGAATACGGCGATTCAATACGGCTTTATCTTGCCCGCTGGCGTCAAGGTCTATCGCCGCCCGGATGAAGACACCGAACTGCATAACCCGATCATCAAATCGACGCGCTTCGGCATTCATCTGCTGATGCAGGGCGCACTCGTCCGCTACACTGAAATAGATAACGAGTGGGTCGAATTGATCCCTGATGACGACCGCGATAACGTCCGCGAGCGCCTCGGCACGCAGGTCTTCGTCAAGAAAAGCGACGTGTGGCGCATCTCCCCCGATCACGCGCAGCCAATTTCGCATCTGGTAGATACCAGCATTCAACCGCAAGAAAAATACGTGGTGATTGACCTCGTCGCGCTCGAACTTCACGCCTTTGAAGGACCGGCACATGTGTTGCGCGTGCCGATTGTCCTTAACACCGAGTTTACGCCACGCGGCGCACAGGTGATTACAAGTAAGTGGTTTGCGCGGAGTATGCAGCCGTGGGCACCCGGCGTACCCTTTACATGTTTCTTCGGCAGCGAGGGATTCGCCTTACACGGGTCGCCGTGGCAGCGCTGGAGTACGACTGTCAACACCACCACGATCAGCGGACGCAGCAGTGCCGGGTGCGTCAATGTGCCAAACTGGATGGTCACTGCCGGGAATTATACCCGTCCAGCGGATGAACTGCTGTTCCGGTGGATTGGCGGCATGGCGAACCCGACGGACGGCGTCTATGAATTCCCGACCGAAGATTTCCCGGCGCTGCGTATCTACAATGTCGATTATCCCCACCACCTCCACGGATACGTCCGCCCGGAAGGGATGATCAACCATAATCTGGTGTGGGATGATGTGATCGCCATGATGGAAGCGGCCCCACTACAAGCGCCGAATTCGTTCTTTGTGTGATATCGTGTATGACCTTTTGCAACCCGAACCGCGTGACCTGCGTATAAAAGCCATATATAATGTAATGAGCAATGTAAACGTTGAGCATGGGGGAAAAAAGAAATGACAACCAAGATTCTCGTCGCTTATGCGAGCAGACACGGGGCCACTGCCGAGATTGCAGAGGCCATTGCCAATGAACTACGGCAACCAACAACCATCGTTGATCTCAAATCGCTGGACGAAATCGAAACACTTCTCCCTTACGATAAGATTGTGCTGGGCAGCGCGGTCTATATCGGGCAGTGGTTGAAGGACTTCGTGCGCTTTCTTGAAGCCAACGCCAGCACACTATCGGAAAAAGAGACGTGGTTGTTTTCCAGCGGGCCGACGGGCGAAGGCGATCCGGTCGAACTGATGAAGGGCTTCTTGATGCCGGATAACGCGAAAGAGACGGTAGAGCAAATCGGGCCAAAAGAAGTCGTGTTGTTTCACGGTGAACTGGATATGAAGAAGCTCAACTTTGTGGATAAGACGATTGTGCGCGGCGTCAAAGCGCCGGTGGGCGACTTCCGCGACTGGGATATGATCAAGGACTGGGCACGAAAAATCATAGGCGAACCCGTCACCGACTAGATCACATTCTATCTACATAGACGGCAACCTTACCCGACTGAACATCATCATAAATCGTCGAATTGCACATGCATTCGGCGATTTTTACGTTTCACGCTCATAATCGCCGGTTTACCTTACAGAATATTTTACGTTTCTCGCTAGATTGCGCCTAAAAGTGACAATTTACAAACATTTCAAACCATCTCTACAGAATCTCTTTCGCCTTTTTTCATGGACCTCTCGACTTCTCAGACGATACTTGCGCTACAATAAAGACATCATTGAGAACAATTATTTGATCAATGCAAGTAAGGCGGGAATCCTGTGGCGAATGAAACCATCCTCATCGTTGATGACGGCAAAGACAACCGAGAGTTCATCCATGATTACATCCTGGAGCCGAACGGGTATCGTTCCATGCAGGCGCGTGACGGTCTGGAAGGTCTGGAGATGGCGGTCAAATATCGCCCCGACTTGATCCTGCTGGACTTCAACATGCCCCGTCTGGACGGCGCGGGGGTCATCAAACGACTATCCGACCGCAAGATCGACATCCCCATTATCCTGATGACCTTCTACGGCAGCGAAGACATCGCCATTGAGGTCTTTCGCATGGGCGTGCGCGACTACGTCAAAAAGCCATTCTCCGTTGAAGAGATGACCGAAGCCATCGACAAAGCGCTCACAGAAACCCGTCTGCGGCGCGAAAAAGAGGCCCTCAGCACACGCATCCTACAATCGAACCGGCAGCTACAACTGCGCTTGCAGGAACTCAACGTCCTGTATTCCATCGGCAAGCATGTGACCTCACTGTCGAATATGGACCAACTGCTACCACGTGTGGTCGATGCCGCCGTACAGATCGCCCACTCCGAAGAAGGACGCCTGTTTTTGCTGGATGACGGCGAGATTGTCTGCCGGGCCAAACGCCGCTGCGGTCGCCCGCAGGCAAAGGCAGTCCACCGCCCCACACGCAATTCCATCGTCGCGCATGTGTTACAAACTGCCCAGCCGTTGATCCTGACGCCGCAGCAGTTACAACGTGGCAATCGCAGCGAAAGAGGCGCACCGGTCGCCGCTGCCTACGTGCCGCTGATCCTCAACGGTGAGCCAATCGGCGTCTTAAGTGTGGCAAATGTCTCCGCGCAGGCCAGGCTGTTCGGTCAGCACGATACTGCCCTGTTGAGCGCCCTCAGCGACTACGCTACCATCGCCATTGCCAACAGCCAGAACTACCAGACACTCAAAGAGGCGAAGGAACGCGAGAACAGCATGATTCGCGGGACCTTCGAGCGCTTCGTGCCACCTTCAATCGTGGAAAAAGTCCTTGACGAGCCGGAGACCCTGCAACTCGGCGGACAGCGTAAGGAAATCAGCATCCTGTTTGCGGATATTCGCGGATACACCGAATGGGGCGAAAAAGTGCCGCCGGAACAGGTTGTCGAGACGCTCAACCATTATCTGAGCATCGCGGGCGAAGTCGTCCTCGGCTGGGAAGGCACACTCGATAAGTTCATGGGTGACGGTCTGATGGCGATCTTCAACGCACCCGGCAACCAGCCCGACCACGTTCATCGTGCAGCAGACGCGGCAATCGCCCTCATGCGTGCCGCCGAAGAAATCAGCAGTCTATACGGCTACCAGTTGACCTATAGCATCGGAGTCAATGTCGGTGAAGCAGTCGTTGGCTACATCGGCACCGACCGCGCCATGAACTACACCGCCATTGGCGACGCGGTCAATCTGGCGAAGCGCCTGCAAGAAAGCGGCAAACCCGGTCAGATTCTGGTCGAAGGCGAGGTCGTGCGCAGACTGGGCGCATTGGTCGATGCCAATCCGCTTGGCGCATTGAAGGTTAAAGGCCGCCAGCAAGCAGCCGAAGCCTACGAAATCACCGGCTTGCGCTACCCCATGCCAGAAGTAAGTTAGTGTTGGGCTGCACTGTAACGCACAATTGGCAAGATACTTGCGGCAGATCACACACGATCCGCCGTTTTTCGTGCGGCAATCTCCCCTACCGGGTGCTATGATAGACATCGCACACGAGAGGGCGAAAGATGACAGACGCATTGCAGACGTTGATTGAAAGGGATTTGCAGAAGAAACACACCTACGCCATTCTGCTGGGCGTGCAATCTGCCGACGGGCGCATAGATTTTTCTGGCGCGGCAGGCAATGCGTCGATAGACGACCCATATTTTATCGCCAGCGTGACGAAGATGTATACAACCGCCATTCTTATGCAGTTGGTGGACGAGGGACGCCTTGATCTCGATGCAAACATATCGGCCTATCTGCCCGCTGATCTGCTGGTCGGCATCCACAAACACGAGGGGACCGATTACAGTCGCAAACTCAAGGTCTACCAGTTGATCCACCAATCATCAGGACTTGCCGACTACTTCGA
>DAOTXA010000167.1:0-9586 GCA_034435595.1 Anaerolineae bacterium
CCTCTGCCGGTGCAGCCGGAACCCGCGCCACCACTCAACGAAGAGTTGGTTTCCAACATGGCGCAGGCGAAGTACGAGAGCAATGTCCGCGCTGCGAAAGAATATATCGCTGCTGGAGATACTTTCCAGGTTGTGTTGTCGCAGCGTTTCTCGCGCCGCACGAGCGCCAAACCGCTGACAATCTATCGTGCGTTGCGAGCGTTGAATCCATCACCGTACATGTTCTTTCTGAACTTCGGGGATGATTTTACGCTGATGGGCGCTTCGCCGGAAATGATGGTGCGCCTTGAAGATGGGGTCGCGACCAATCGCCCAATTGCCGGTACGCGCAAGCGTGGCGCAAATGAGGCCGAAGATCAAGCGTTGGAAGAAGATTTGCTCGCCGATCCAAAAGAACGTGCCGAACATGTCATGCTGGTTGATCTGGGTCGGAATGATCTGGGTCGTGTGTGTGATTATGGGACAGTTCGCGTGCCGGATATGATGTACGTAGAGCGTTATTCGCATGTGATGCACATCGTCAGCCAGGTTCACGGGCAATTACGCAAAGACATGGATGCGTTCGATCTACTGCGTGCAACATTCCCGGCTGGAACGTTGAGCGGTGCGCCGAAGGTCCGTGCAATGGAGATTATCGAAGAGCTAGAAGGCACGCGTCGCGGCCCGTATGGTGGGGCGGTCGGCTACTTCAGCTTTGATGGTTCAATGGATACATGTATCACGATTCGGTCAATGGTCATGCGGGGTGACCGCGTGTATATTCAGGCAGGTGCAGGCATTGTTGCGGACAGCGACCCAACACGCGAACATGAAGAGTGCATCAATAAGGCCAAAGCGCTTGCGGTCGCTATTCAATTCGCAGAACGTGGGTTGTCGGCATAATTCGCACTGACGATTACAGAATGCAAGGAGCTTTTCTGAATGGCATTAAAACGACTTTTGTTGATTCGGCCCGGTGAAACGGATTGGAACCTAAAGGGACGTTGGCAAGGTTGGGTGGCGGCTCCTCTGAATGAACACGGTCAGCGGCAGGTAGGGCGTTTGGCGACTTTTATTCGCCATCTTGGGTTGGCGACACTGTATTCTAGCGATCACAAACGTGCATATCAAACGGCGCAAATTCTAAGTAACGCCATAGGCTTCGAGCCAACCTTCGATAAACGTTTGCGTGAGCGGAATATTGGTCATTGGCAGGGGTTGACCGTGCCTGAGATTCACGGTTGGTATGAGGATGAATATCAGCAATTGCACGCGGATCCAGAACACTTTGTAATCCCTGCTGGTGAATCGCTGGACCAGGTACGTCGGCGTGTAATCAATGTGCTCGACGAAATTGTGCAAAAAGCCGATGAGGTTGAAGGCGCGGAGTCAATTGGTATTGTTACACATACGACTACAATTCGTGTGATGGTCAGCGCGTTGATTCCCGGTATTGATCTATCCAATCACAATTTCGGCAATTCTTCGGTGACGACCGTTCGGCGTACAAATGACAAGTCGATATGGGAATTGGTTGCCACGAACGACTGCTCACATCTAGAAGGCCTGGAAGCGCGACATATGCCGGAAGTTCAAGGAGACGATGAATGATCCTGGTGATTGATAACTACGATAGCTTTACGTACAACATTGTGCAGCAGATGGGCGAACTCGGCGCGGACTTACACATTGTTCGCAATGACCAGACGACGCTGGACGCGATAATAGGGATGAATCCATCGCATATTGTCATCTCTCCGGGTCCGGGAACACCGGATGACGGCGGTGTCTCGCTTGAAGTCATCCGCGAGTTGGGGGCGTCTACGCCGATTTTGGGCGTCTGCCTTGGACATCAATGCATCGGGCAGGCATACGGCGGTATTGTCACGCGTGCGGGACGTTTGATGCACGGCAAAACGAGTATGGTTTACCACAAGCAGGATCCGCTATTTACCGGGATTCCCTCACCGTTTGAAGCGACACGCTACCATAGTCTGATCGTCGAAGAGGCGTCAGTGCCGGACTGTCTAACGATCACGGCCTTCACGGAAGCAGGCGAGATCATGGGTTTGCGTCACAAGGAACACCCGGTGGTTGGCGTGCAGTTCCACCCGGAAAGTATTTTGACCGGGTATGGCCCGCGTGTCCTCAAGAATTTTATGGAAAATGTATTTGTCCCCGCCGGGGTCTAAGACAGGTAAGGTAAGCGACATGGACATTCAACGAGCAATCGACTTGATTGGGCGCTTTGGTCACCTGCAAGTGGAAGATGCTGAAGCAGTCATGAACCAGATCATGCGCGGCGAGACGAGCGAAGCGCAGATCGGTGCGTATCTGATGGGCTTGCGTATGAAGGGCGAAACCCAGAGCGAGATCACGGGTAGTGCTCAGGCGATGCGTGCCAATGCCGAACATGTGCCGACGAAATTCGCGGGTAGCAATCTGCTTGACACCTGTGGGACGGGTGGAGATCGTTCGGGAACGTTTAACATCAGTACAACCGTTGCCTTTGTCGCTGCTGGCGCGGGAGTTCCGGTCGCCAAACACGGCAATCGTGCGGCGACCAGTAAATGCGGTAGTGCGGATGTTTTGGGTGAATTGGGCGTAAACCTTGATTTGCCGCCGGAACAGGTGGGTGCTTGTGTCGATGAAGTCGGGATTGGGTTTTTATTCGCGGCTAAGTTGCACCCCGCGATGAAGAATGCGATTGGTCCGCGTCGTCAGATGAAGGTGCGTACGATCTTCAATATCCTCGGTCCGTTGACGAATCCCGCTGGGGCGCGTCGCCAGTTGATGGGCGTGTTTGCACCAGATTTGACCGAATTGCTGGCGCATGTGCTGGGTGAATTAGGTGCAGTGTCGGCGATGGTTGTCAGTGGTTACGGTGGTCTGGACGAACTGACGACGACTGGCCCGAACACAATCAGCCACTTCAAGGACGGTATCGTCAATACGTATGAACTTGATCCGCTGGATTACGGTTTCGCGGGTGCGAATATCCACGATTTGCTTGGAGATGACGCGCCGACGAATGCAGGGATTCTACGCGGTATTCTGTCGGGCGACGTTCATGATGCGAAGCGGGATGTTGTGGTACTGAATGCGGGTGCGGCGCTGGTTGTTGGTGGCAAAGCCGATGATATTGCCGAGGGCATCAAGCTGGCGAACGAGACAATTGATGGCGGTGCAGCGCTCGAAAAACTGGATAAACTGATTGCGTATAGTCAATCACTGACCGGGTAGGTGTTGGATGTCTTACATCAAAACGAACACGGTTCTCGACAAAATTCTGGCGCATAAGCAGGAAGAATTGCAACGCACTTTCCATGAAGTTGGGGAAACGCTAAACGGTGAACCTACATCGCGGATGCAGATAGCCGAGTATGCTCGTGCAGCGGCACCGCCACGTGACTTCTTGAAAGCGTTGCAAAAAGATACTGTGGCGCTAATTGCTGAAGTCAAGAAGGCTTCACCGAGCAAAGGCGTATTAATCGAAAATTTTCACCCGGTGAACATTGGCTCGACCTATGCTGAAAATGGCGCAGCCGCAATTTCTGTGCTGACCGATGCGCAATTCTTTCAAGGCAGCCTTCAGTATCTGCGTCAGGTGCGGAAAGCAGTGGGAATTCCTGTATTGCGCAAGGACTTTATCATTGATCCGTTTCAGGTCGATGAAGCACGCGCTGCTGGTGCAGATGCCGTATTATTGATTGTCGCAGCGCTAGAAGACGGACGAATGTCTGACCTATATGCGCAAATCCGCGAGTATGAGATGCAAGCACTGGTTGAGGTTCATAATGCGGTGGAGATGGAGCGTGCATTAAAATTGGGTACGCCATTGATCGGTGTGAATAACCGCGACCTTAAGACCTTCGAAGTTGATCTGAAGACGACCGGGCGACTGGCGGCAATGGTTCCTGATGACGTAACGCTTGTGGCGGAAAGTGGCATCCGTAAGGGCGAGGATGTCAAGTATATGGGCGAACTCGGTGCCCGTGCAGTGCTAGTTGGCGAATCACTGGTGAAATCTAGTGATATGGCAGCGAGTGTGCGCGAGTTAAGCAGTCAGAAGCGGGACAAATCCGCGTGACGGTGATCCAGTATGATCCGGTAATTCTGGCGAAATTTCCGCATATTTGCGGCGGGATGATCGTGGCGAATGAGATCAAGAACAGACCTACGCCGGATAGCCTTAAGGCACGTTTCTTTGAGGAACAAGAAACGGTCAGGGAGCGTGTCGGCAACCATTCACTGGCAGAGATTCCTGCGTTATCTGCATGGCGCTCTTCGTTTCGTGCGTTTGGCTCTGATCCAACGAAATATCGCTGTGCGGCGGAATCACTCACCCGGCGACTGGTCAAGAAGGGTGACATCCCCTCAATCAATATGCTCGTGGATATGGGCAATTTGGTGAGTATCCGTTATTCGCTGCCACTTTCGGTGATGGATTTACGTCATGTGCAGGGTGCGATCACGGTACGATTTGCCGATGGCAATCAGCACTACCGCGAACTTAACAGCGATGAGGTGATCTATCCTGAAGCAGGCGAAGTCGTGTTCAGCGATGAAACAGGTATGATTATGGCGAGGCGCTGGTGCTGGCGGCAAAGTGACGAAAGCGCATCTCGTGAAGATACGACTCGCGCACTGGTGACTATTGAGGCACAGCACGAAGGCGGTCGTGTAGATGTGGAAGCAGCGACGAAAGATATGCTCGATCTGCTACGCGAGTATTCTGGTGGCGAGTTCCGCCACGCGATTCTGGACAAAGAGAACCCGGCGATTTCTTGATGACGAACGTAAAAGTCAAAATCTGTGGTGTAACCACATTTGATGATGCACTGATGGCGGCTGAATTCGGCGTGGATATGATCGGTCTAAATTTCTACAAGCCAAGTCCGCGTTATATCATACCGGACAATGCGACAATGCTGTGCGATGAATTGCGTGCTCGATTAGGTGACAACTGCCCGGTTCTGGTTGGCGTTTTCGTGAATGAAGCCGTTGGTACGATTTCGCAGATTGTCGGCAAAGTAGGTTTAGATGCGGCGCAGTTGAGTGGTGACGAATCTATAGACATGCTGAAGGAATTGCGCGGAATTGGCTTTAAGGGAATTCGTCCCATGAACAAAGCGATGGCGCTGGACGATGCCACATACTATGCGCCTCAATTCCCCGAAGATGATCGGTTACCGTCAATGTTGCTGGACGCTTATCATCCCAGTCTATATGGGGGCACCGGAGAGCAGGCCAGCGAAGAGATCGCGCTTGCTGTTAAAGCACAGGTTCCACGCTTGATGCTGGCAGGCGGTTTGAAGCCGGAAAACATCGCGGGGCGTGTGGATGCTATCCAGCCATGGGGCGTTGATGTTGCCAGCGGCGTTGAATCAGCACCGGGAGTTAAGGATGCTGTTCAGGTGAAAGCGTTTATCAAGGCTGTACATAGTGCGGTGCTTTGAACATGGAAAACTTAGATACAAGGGCTTTAAGGAATGACAGACCTGTATATTGACACTAATCTCGCCAATGTGCCGGACGAGCGCGGTTATTTTGGCGAATTTGGCGGACGTTTCGTGCCAGAAACGCTGGTTCCTGCGCTGGAAGAACTGACCGTCGCCTATCGAGAGGCTATGTCAGACCCAGCATTTCAGGATGAGTTGCACCATTTACAGCGGACGTATACCGGTCGTCCGACACCCGTGACGTATGCGAAGCGTCTAAGCGAGAAGCTTGGTGGAGCGAAAATCTATCTCAAGCGTGAGGATCTCGCTCATACCGGTGCGCATAAGATCAACAATGCACTTGGTCAGGCGTTGCTGGCAAAGCGCATGGGTAAGCAGCGCGTCATTGCTGAAACCGGTGCGGGACAACACGGTGTTGCATCAGCGACAGCAGCGGCGCTGCTCGGCCTTGATTGCCACGTGTATATGGGTAGCGTGGACATCGCACGACAGCAGCCCAATGTTTTCCGTATGAAGCTGCTCGGCTCCGAAGTGATCCCGGTCGAAAGCGGCAGTAAAACGCTCAAAGATGCGATCAATGAAGCGCTGCGTGATTGGGTGACGAACGTCCGTGATACGTTTTATCTGCTGGGGTCGGCACTTGGGCCGCATCCGTATCCGACGATTGTGCGTGATTTTCAGAGTGTGATTGGACACGAAGCGCGTGAGCAGATCGTTGAAGAGGCTGGTCGCTTGCCGAATGTGTGTATCGCCTGTGTGGGCGGCGGCAGTAATGCGATTGGGATGTTCCACGCGTTCCGTGATGACGAGCAAATTGATTTGATCGGCGTCGAAGCAGGTGGTCACGGCATTTTGAGTGGCGAACATGCGGCCCGTTTCGGCGACCTGAGCATTAGTCGTCCGGGTGTGTTGCATGGTACGCGTTCCTATGTAATGCAGACTGCGGATGGACAAATTCTCAACACGCACAGCATCAGCGCCGGGTTAGATTATGCCTCTGTCGGGCCGGAACACGCCTATCTGAGGTCGATGGAACGCGCCTACTATACTTCTGCGACGGACGAGGAAACGCTTGAAGCCTTTCAGATGCTCAGTGAGAATGAGGGGATCATACCGGCGCTGGAAAGCGCTCATGCTGTCGCCGAGGTCATCAAACGTGCGCCAACGATGCCGAAGGATAGCATTATCCTGGTGAATTTGTCGGGGCGTGGCGATAAAGACCTTGATACCGTGATTCAGGCGCTTTCGCCGGACGATCAGTAGTGTGGTCAAAAGGTGAAAGTATGACAGTGATCCTCGCCTGTGCGTGGCAACCTCGCGGTGAATTGCCGCGGCTGCAACGATACTGGTCACGTTTGCAAGATATTTACAGTGGATTCGCGGTGTCGATCAAGCGCGGTACGGACGAAGAATCTGCGGCATGGTTGCATGAAAATGGCGTCACTGTGGCAGAATATGATGACTGGAGCGGTCGACATACCGTATTGCGTGCGGCGCTTTCACTAGATGGGGGCCACATTCAATACTGTGATCTGGATCGGATGATTCGCTGGGTCGAAACTCGGCCCGATGAATTGCACGATTCGGTTGAAAAGCTGCAAGCGGTTGATTGCATGATTTTTGGTCGCACTGAGCAGGCGTATCTGACGCATCCGCGTGCTTTGCATGAGACGGAAAAAGTGCCGAATGCCATGTTCTCCTATTGGTTCGGGCGTGAAATGGACCTGTGTGCGGGATCGAAGGGATTCAGCCGTGTAGCAGCCGAGTATGTACTAGCGCACAGTGTCGATACGGATGCGCTACGCATGGATGTCGAATGGCCCGTCCTTCTCAAACGAGCCGGGTTTTCTTGGGATTATGCTGAAGTCGATGGGCTGGATTGGGAATCAGCAGATCAGTTTCAGGATGTTGCGTCAGATCAGGCACGCCAGCAGAAGATTGCCGAGGCTTACGACGAGAAAGTGAAAAGCTGGTCGCTGCGGGTCACCGTTTCTCAAAAGTTGACAACAGCCGGATTAGATGCTTTCGCACGTCCACTGCAAACGACAGGAAACGATCCGCTGCCATACATACTCTATGAACCAGATGGCTTGCGTTCGCGTGATGATTGGCCTCTGATTGTGTTTTTACATGGTTCAGGTGCGCGTGGTGCCGATCTCAAATGGACGAAAATCAAGGCTTTGCCCAAGTACCTTGAAGGTGGCAACCTGATTCCGGCGTATGTATTGGTTCCCCTATGTCCAAAAAATGTGATGTGGGATGGAGTACAGGATAAGCTGGATGTATTGCTAGACAATATATTGCGTGATTATCCAATTGACCGGGATAGAGTCGTTCTGACCGGATTCAGTATGGGTGGGTTGGGCACATGGTCGTGGGCGACTCATGCGCCGGATCGCTTCGCGGCGATTATGCCTGTGGCTGGTAGCATAGACACAGTGGAGAACGAAAAGCTGAAGATGCCAATTTGGATCATCAGCAGCGAAGCAGATCAAGCAGTTCCTGTTGTGGGCGCAGATCAAACGATGAAAAGCCTAAAGGCGATTGGCGCAGACGTGCAATATACACGTTTGAAAGACAAAGATCACAATCAGGTCGCTGAATTTATCTATCAGAATGCTGCGACTTACGAATGGTTGCTTGCTCAACGCAGACAAACGACGAGATAGACAGGGACAACGAAATGGACTCAACTAGGACGGTAAGTGGTCTGGCTGCAATAGCGGCCATGTTCAAGCAGACAGAAGCCGAAAATCGTGCGGCATTTCTGCCGTTTTATCCGGTAGGATATCCGACGTATGAGCAATCAGTCGAGTCGATTTATGCCATGTCACAAGTGGGCGTCGATGGTTTTGAAATCGGCATCCCGTTTAGCGATCCGATTGCGGATGGGCCGACGATTCAAGCGGCAACACAGGTCGCATTGGAGCAGGGTGTTACGATCAAACACGCGTTAAACGCGGTCCGTGAACTACGTGGTCGGGATGTGTCGCAACCAATGCTGATGTTTAGTTATGTCAATCCGATTATCGCCTACGGGGTCGAGCGATTTATCGTCGATGCAAAGGCGGCGGGTGCGGACGGCTTCATCATCCCTGATTTGCCGCCGGAAGAGGCACATCTTTTTGTGAAATGTGTCGAAGAGAATATGGCGTTGGTCTTTTTCCTCGCGCCAACGAGTAATGAATCACGGATTAAATTGGTTGCACAGCAGGCGAGCGGATTTATTTACGTTGTGTCCCTGACGGGAATCACTGGTGCACGGCGCGATTTACCATCTGATCTGGCAGATTTCATCGGACGTTTGCGGGCAGAGACAGATCAGCCGCTTGTGCTAGGATTTGGCATTAGCCAGCCAGAACATGCGCGTTCGATGAATGGACTTGTGAACGGCTTCATCGTAGGCAGTGCTTTGGTCAAAGCCGGAGCGAATGGTGATAGCGCTGTTCGAGAATTGGCAAAAACTTTACGCGATGCACTGGACGGCGAATAATTCGCCGTTTTTTGATATGTACTGCCACAAAACTGTCCGAAGATAAGCCGATTCGAGGATGAATCTATCATGATACGTTGACAGTCTTTGTGAAAACAAGTATGCTCTGCGTCATTGATTATTGAGGTCATTCGGCGTGCAAATCGACATTCGCAAGATCAACTTCTATTTTTACTATTTTGAAGGCGACATAGCGAAGTGTAGTCGGGCGTTGCACGCTGGTTAGTCTCAATCGAAGTTTGGATATGTCGAGGCGCAGAGCATAACGCTCCGCGCCTTTTTTGTTGAGGTTGTGGGCAATGACAAAGGTACAAGTATGACAACGATGGTGCGTGGTGTGCGGGGAGCAACAACGGTCAGTGTTGACGATGCAGGAGAAATCTTTGAGGCGACGCAGGAATTACTTACGGAGATGATTTCAGCCAATGAGATTGACGAGGAGATGGTGGCGAGTGTGATCTTTACGACGACGCCTGACCTTAGTGCGGCATATCCGGCGAAGGCTGCTCGTGAACTTGGTTGGACGCGAGTGGCACTGATGGGATGTCAGGAAATGGATAATCCGAACGGTCTACCGCGTTGCATTCGCGTGTTGATTCACTGGAATACGCGCAAGCCGCTAAATGATTTGCGACACATTTACCAGCGGGAT
>DAOTXA010000168.1:0-5954 GCA_034435595.1 Anaerolineae bacterium
CGCTGGAAAATGGCGTCGTCACCAGCGAAGCGCCTGATGATTTTGAACCGTTTACGCTGGCAATCACTGACGGCGCGAACGTCCGCGAAATCCCGCAGGCAGATGGTCCGCTGGTTGGTAGCTTCCTGCGCGGAACCGAGGTGCAAATCAGCGGCATCAACGAAAGCGGTACTTGGCTGTTCGTATCTGCGCTGCGGCGTACCGGGTGGATGCTGCGCGACGTGGTCCCCAATGCCCCCGAACTCGACACGCTCCCCGTTCTCAACGCCGGGAACGGTGGTCAACCGTTACAAGAATTTACCTTTGAATCCGGCGACGGTCGCGCACTGGATTGTGCCGGACTGCCGGGGATTATCCTGTTACAAGCCCCGCCCGATACCACCGCGACACTGATTATCAACGGCGCGGAAATTCGCTTTGAAGGCACGATCATCGCCCGCACCACCAGCAGCAGCCGGATGCGCGTCCACGCCATTGACGGTGTGATCTATCTGCCAGATGGAACGATTCCCGCAGGGTTTAGTATGCGGATCGAACTAGATGATGAGGGCATGGCGGACGGGCAATGGGGCGGATTTCGCCCATTAAGCGACGGCGAACGGGTGTGGCAAGAACTGATCGTCGCTGTATTTGATGGCGAGACGCTGCACTATCTGACCGGGGTCCCAACACCGGAGCAAATCACCAACTTGCTTGTCGCCTTCGGTGCCGATGTCGATGACTCGCAGGACGGCGACGAGGACGAGATCGCGGCACAGTCAAACGGGTCTAACAGCGGCGGCGCTGATGGGCCAGATAGTGATGGCGACGGCATCCCCGATACGCAGGATCGCTGTCCCGCGCTGGCTGGTGACGCGAGTAACAGCGGATGCCCGCCGCAAGCGCCTGATTCCGATGGTGATGGCATCGATAATGGCGACGACCGCTGCCCGAATGACGCGGGTCCGGCAGAAACGCAGGGCTGCCCCACCACCGATAGCGACGGCGACGGCGTAATTGACGTGGATGACGCCTGCCCGAACGACGCGGGTCCGGCGGAATTTGGCGGCTGCCCGGATAGCGACGGTGACGGCGTCCCCGATATTCGAGATCAATGCCCGGTCGCGCCCGGTTCGCCGAATAACGCGGGCTGTGCCGAAAACGACTTCGACCGCGACGGCTGGGACGACGCCATTGACCTGTGCCCGACGACCTACGGCAATGTCGAGGGCTGCCCCGATGCCGACGGCGACGGCATCCCCGAACCGCTTGATGACTGCCCGAATACGTTTGGTGTCGATTATCTGGACGGCTGCCCGGATACAGACGGTGACGGCGAGCCGGATAGTGCAGACCAGTGCCCGACGGTCCCCGGTTATAACAACGGGTGCCCCGACGAAGACGGCGATGGCGTATTCGACGATGTGGACGCGTGCCCGCAGGACGCAGGCCCGGCGGCAGATCAAGGTTGCCCGGATAGCGATGGCGACGGACTCGCCAATCACGTTGACTCTTGCCCCGGCGATCCCGGTCCCCCGAATAACGGTGGTTGCTCGGTTTCCCCCAACGACTCTGATAGCGACGACGTGCCCGATAGCATTGACGACTGCCCCGATTTGCCCGGTGAGGTCGAACTCAACGGTTGCCCGCGTGATACGGACGACGACGGCCTCTACGATGAGTATGGCGACGAGTGCCCCGCAGAAGCGGGTCCGGCGAATCTGAACGGCTGCCCGGATAGCGACGGCGACGGTCTGATCGACGAAGAGGACTCCTGCCCCAGTCAACAGGGTCCGGCGAACAATAACGGTTGCCCGCGCATCGTGGAAGACAGTGACGGCGACGGCTGGATCGATAGCGATGACGACTGCCCGATTGTCTGGGGAACCGCCAGGGGATGCCCGGATGACGACGGCGACGGTATCACTAATGAGGACGATGCCTGTCCCGAAGAATCAGGGCCGTCCAGAGCGAACGGTTGCCCGGATGAGGACCGTGATGGCGTGCCGGATAGCAGCGACCAATGCCCGTTTGACGCGGGTCCGGCGAATCTGAACGGCTGCCCGGATAGCGACGGCGACGGCATCGTAGATAGCAGCGATAACTGCCCATTTGACTCCGGCCCGGCGAGTAACGGCGGTTGCCCACTTTCACCGACCAATGACCGCGACGATGACGGTCTGGACGATGACGAGGACCTGTGTCCAAGTGACCCCGGCCCAGAGGAATTCGGCGGTTGCCCGGATAGCGACGGTGACGGCGTCCCCGACAACTATGACCAGTGTCCGGCAGTCCCCGGCGACATCTCTGACGGTTGCCCGGTAGACTAAGCCAATCGAAAATCATTCGCGGCGCGGAATCATTTTCCGCGCCTTTTTTTATTCTATTGCAGGTGAGGGCAGCAGCAGATACGCCGCCAGTACCATGAACGCCAGACCAAGTAGGCGCTGCCGGTCCAGCGGAATCGGATCGACCCCGGCAATTCCGGTCGTATCCACAATCAGGGCGACGACCGTCTGCCCAACGATGAGCAAGATTTGCCCGGCAACCAGTCCGGTTCTTGGGAAAGAAATCGCTATTGACGGCAGGACGATCATTCCCATGAGTCCGCTGAACAGGAAAATAGCGCTGATGCGCGGCTCGAACTGCGGCAGCGGCCCACCCTGACCGGCGAACGTCAATCCGAGCAGCATTATCCCACCGACAACACTCCCGCCGACATGGATTAGAAACGCCGTCCGCACCGGTCCGACCGTCCCGCCCACTGTGTTGATGACTACCGACTGCATCCCGATGGCAACACCGCCCGTCAGTGCGATCAACATCGCTACCGCCAATGTGTTATTGATTTGCATGTGCCTGCAACCCCTGTGTTCAAAGTAGAAACCGCAGTGTAACAGAATTCTGTGCGCCGTCGCAGCAAAGCGATATGCGACAGAACATGAACCCCGTAAAGTTCGCTTGACTCACGCCGGGAACTGCCTATAATTGAATCAAGATTAGATTATTTTTCGTCCGGCATCAGGCATTACATATATTCCTACTTCCCTCCTTGAAAGGACGCGATCTTGGCTCGCAAACCCGCTGACCAATCGGTCAACCGTGAAGACATCATCATGGCGGCAGCAGACGTACTCCATCGCAACGGCTATGAAGCCACGACCATGAAAGATATCGCCGCCGAGGTCAACCTGACTGCTGCCAGCCTGTATCACCACTTCCGCAATAAGGATATGCTTGTCCTTGCGGTGCTGGAGGAGGGAATCGGGCGTGCCATTGAACTGATGACACCAATTGTAAACTCCGCGCAGTCTCCGGCAGAAAAGCTGCGTGAAATGGTGCGCGTCCACGTAACCGGGGTGGCAGAACACACGTCTGTTGGTGCGGCGATGGTGTTTGAAATTCGCTCGCTACTGACGACAAAGGATACGCCGCGCAACGTCGCCAACTTCGACGACGAGGCGCATAACGAGTTTTTGAGCCGCCGCGCCCACTTCTTTGCCCAACGTGACGAGTTCGAAGGGTTGTTCGAGCAGGTGGTGCAGACCGGAATCGACACGGGAGACTTCGCTGATCTGGACACCGGCATTTTCGTCAAAACAATGCTCGGTGCGCAGAACTGGGTTCCGGTGTGGTTTCGACCGGGTGGACGACTGAGCGGCGAGGACATCGCCACCCGCATCGCTGAGACGTTTTTGCGGGCATTGCGTAAATAGAAGTAGATCGTAAACAGTTGTCAGTAAAAGCAAGCAAACACAGATCACTGTAACTAACCACTGAGAACTGAGAGCGTGTATGTAAATTGATTTGTTGCGCTGATTTTTCGCCGTCAGCTTTAGCCGATGGTGACAAAACTGGCATCGTTATCTGACTACTGAACACCGAGAACTGATGACTCTTTTACAAAACAAAACCGCCATTATCACCGGCAGCGGGCGCGGAATCGGCGCAGCCGCCGCCAGACTCTACGCAGCACACGGCGCACGCGTCGTGGTAAGCGATATTGACCCCGAACCGGCAAACGCCACTGTCGAAACCATTAAATCCGCCGGAGGTGAGGCCATTGCCATCGCCGCTGATGTGACCAATCCCGGCGACATAGAAGAACTCGTCGGGCAAACGGTAAACCAGTTCGGCGGCATTGACATTCTTGTCAACAACGCCGGGTACACCTGGGACGGCATGGCCCACAAAATGCCCGCCGACCAATGGGACGCCATGCTTGCCGTCCACCTGACTGCGCCATTTCGCATCATTCAGGCGTGCGTGCCGTATATGCGAGATGCTGCCAAGCAGGAACAGGCCAACGGAGAAACGCCGCAAGCGCGTAAGATTATCAACGTCAGCAGTACATCCGGCACACGCGGCAACGTCGGGCAGGTCAACTATGCCGCCGGGAAAATGGGCATTGTCGGCGTGACGAAAACCCTCTCTAAAGAGTGGGGACCGTTCAATATTCAGGTGAACGCGGTCGCCTTTGGTTACATCGACACGCGCCTGACGCAAAGCAAAGATGAGGGCGAAATCACCGAGCGCGACGGGCAGGCAATCGGCCTCGGCATCCCCGACCATATCCGCCAGTTAGCGGTCATGACGATCCCGATGGGGCGTCCCGGCAACGTTGATGAAGCCGCCGGACCGCTGTTGTTTTTCGCCAGTGAACTCTCCAATTTCGTTTCCGGGCAAGTCCTGGAAGTAGCAGGAGGCATGTAAACGTATGTTGCGATTTATCTTTGTCGTGATCGTGGAACGTATCGTCAGCGGCCTGTTGAAGATGGCTTTCGACAAGCGCAAGAAGGACGAAGAAGAGAAGAAAAAGAAGAAGTAGATCAAGCAAAACAATTTACGAAGGGTGGCAATAGTTTGGCAGCTATGCAGAATAGCGTGGTCATGCTTTGAACACTTCGGGTCGCAAGAATGCGACCCCTACATAGCCGCTATGAACTTGTAGGGGCGGCATTTTTGCCGCCCGCAATGATCAACATCAAACCACTACTTTGATGCACACGCGCCAATCGTATGTGTCCCTGCAAATGCACACATCAACACCAAATTGAACGGCTAAATTGCCAGAAAATAGGAAAAGAGACATGGTTTCATTTATACCTACCGAAGATCAACAGTTATTGATCGACACCATCCGGCGCTTCGCCAATGACGATATGCGCCCCAACGCCCACGAACACGACGAGACCAGCACCCCGGACGAAAACGTTGTCCAGACCGGCTGGACGATGGGCATCGTCCCATCCGCGATCCCCGAAGAACTCGGCGGATTCGGCGAGATGAGCGCCATCACCGGGGCCATGGCTGCCGAGGAAATGGCATTCGGCGAACTTTCGTCGGCGATGCACATCCTCGCGCCGTCGCTGTTCGCATATCCGGTTGTGCTGTTCGGTACCGCCGACCAGCGCGAAGAACTGCTGCCGATGTTTCTCGAAGAAGAACTCGCCCCTGCGACGGCGGCCCTCATGGAACCGGGCGTCCACTTTGACCCGCACAACATGAAGACCATCGCCAGCGCCGAGGGCGACAAGATCACCCTTAATGGTGTGAAGGCGGCGGTTCCACTGGCAAAAACATCCACGCACATGCTGGTTTATGCCCGCAACAGCGAATCCGGCAACGCCGAAGCCTACATCGTCGAGAAAGACGCCGAGGGTGTCTCGCTGGAAAAGCACGAGATGCTGATGGGGCTACGCGCCCTACCCACCTTCCGCCTGCGCTTTAACGATGTGAAGGTCGATGCATCTGCCAAATTGGGCGGCGCGGTCGGCATTGATATGCAACTGCTGATCAACCGTATGAATGTCGCGCTGGCGGCGATGGCAGTCGGCGTGGGACGCGCTTCGTTTGAATATGCCCGCGAATACGCCAAGCAGCGCGAGCAGTTCGGGCGTCCGGTGGCGCAGAACCAGTCCATTGCCTTCATGCTGGCAGAAATGGCCATCGAGGTCGAAGGTGCGCGTCTGATG
>DAOTXA010000169.1:0-1990 GCA_034435595.1 Anaerolineae bacterium
GCAGAAATCCGAGTTCGAGCAAGACCTGAGCAGAAATGCTGACCGAGGTTGCCGCCAGCGTCACCCCTGCGAACAGAGCCGGTTCCCACGAATAATCGAAGAGCATAACGATGGGAATTGTCATCAGCACCGGGACAAGGGTACCGGCGATACCCGCACATACGCCGACTTTGCCGACTTTCGCCAGCTCGCTGACGTTGACTTCTAGCCCGACGATGAACATCAGCATCAATACGCCGATCTCGGCGAGTTCTTTGACGGTTTCTTCGAGGTGAATGCCGTGAAAGACGCCTGCTTCGAGGAAGTTTAGTAGTGTGGGGCCGAGAATGACGCCGATGATAAGTTCGCCCAGTACACGTGGTTGATGAAATCGACGGGCAATCGCACCGCCGATGCGAGAAGCAAGGATAATTACGCCGAGCGCGAAAAATAGTGCGACTGCGGGGTTGGCTTCCATATATGCTGCCTTTCTTTACGATAAACATTAAAGCAGAGGGCACGGAAATGGGCAAACGTAGGCCCCTGGTGTGAAGGCATTACGTCGTTAGCATATGCTCCAAATCGGCAGCGACGGCGCGGCGATAGTCATGGGCAAGGTGACCCGGAAGCCACCCAAACACGAGAATGGCGGCGATGATCGTTAACGCGGCGAATGCGACGACTTCCACAATAAAGTGAAACAACAGCGCTACCACGCAGGCGAGGGCGACAATCGCTAGCAGAATACGTGCGTTAGCTATCGCGCTTTCCCGCTCGGTAATGATGGTCGCATGTACGATTGTGGGACCGTAATGTTCGTCAGAAGTGAGTTCGCCCTCTACACGCAGCGTCACACGAACTGGGAGTTCAGTCAGTGCAACGTGCAATCCGGTTTCGTGATAGCCCCGGTAAGTCCGGTAGAGGGTGAAAGTCATGTGGGATGGATTCATCTGTCGTAGGATCACGCTGGTGCTGATGCCATGGATTCGCGGTGATTCGTGATCGTGCAGATCACGCAGGCGCGAGATACACATCGCCAGCGGATAGACGGAGGTGAAGGTGATTTCTCGCGTCTTGTGCTGTGCGTGTTGGGTCATGAGTCTCGCAAAGACGATCCACCGATAATTGCATGGTATCGCCTTTACGCCGTGCAGTAAATGCCGGGAGCCTCACCGCATAGGGCTATCGCATCAAATCTTTACGGTGATTTGTCGCCGGATGCTGAAGCAATCCGGCGACTCAAAAAGCCAAGCCCACTGGAAGGGGCTGTAAAATCTGGCGGCACGCCGGTCAGAGTGCCCTTTGGTGCGCTTCCTGCGCAATTGAGAGTCGTCGGATTTAGCCGATGCCGACAAAAACGTTAGAGTCAGAGATTTTGAGGGGGGTAAACGTTGAAATCTGTACTAAAGTGCATTTTGATGCAATCGTCCTGCTCACCGCATCTACTTAGAAGCCGTTTAAGAAGTGCCTGTTGGCTTTGACCCCACATCCCCTGGACCCCGAATTTTTAGAAAGGGTACGGGCCGACAGTGCATTAGGGGGATGGACAACTCTATGAGTTGGACAACTCTATAAGTTGGACAACTTTCTGAGTTGGAGGGCAGCGCCCCAGTAGCTTTTCAAGTAGCCTCTTAGATATGTATCGCCATTGTGTAAACGTCTTCATAGGTTTTCTCATCTGGCAGATAGTATGCTTCGTACAGGCGTCCTTCGATGGCAAAACCGTACCGCTGATATAGACGGATTGCGGCGTCATTGCGTGTGAGAACCTCCAGTTTCACCTTTTTGATCAACCCTTGCTGGCGTGCCCAACTTAGCGCATTGTCGATCAGGTCACTGCCGATGCCCTGACCGCGAAAGTCAGGGTTGATGTTGAGGCTGAGTTCGACTATATGCCAGTCAAATTTTGTGCGTCCACCTGTGATCTTGATGTACCCGACGATTTGCTGGTTGATCTCTGCGACGAAGAAGGCACTGTTAGGGCGCAGTGCGTACTCGGCGATCATGTTCA
>DAOTXA010000170.1:0-6434 GCA_034435595.1 Anaerolineae bacterium
ACCTGTGATCTTGATGTACCCGACGATTTGCTGGTTGATCTCTGCGACGAAGAAGGCACTGTTAGGGCGCAGTGCGTACTCGGCGATCATGTTCACGATTTCCTCAGAAGTAGGGATCATCCCCTGTCGCACACCGGTATTGTTGATTTCTTCGCGGCTAATAGCGATGAAGTGATCAAGCAAGTCATTGATGTCCTGCTCTGTAGCTTCTCGAATAATGCGGTACGGCATTACGCGCATAACGGTGGTCGTAGACATTGTTATATGCTCCCTATGTAGCAGCATAGCATCTCGGATTTTGCGCAATCAACGTAGGCCATTCACGCATAGAAATCGCATAGATGCCATTGTGCATTTATCGAAGAAGTCGATTTATTACACACGGCAAGGACTGAATTAACGCAACTATGGAAAAGTATTTACTACGGTTAACTTTTGAGGTAAACTGAGTATATGTATGTATAAAACTGAAGGAAAAGAAGGTGCAGATGGCAAACATCGACAATGCGTTGAACGCTCCGGCAGAAAACCGGATGAAGGACATTCTCATCGCTGTTGGCCTGTTCGCGTTGGTACTTCTGCTGGCGTTATGGGTCGGCGGGAGTTTCAACGGCGGCGAGGTTCAGTTGTGGCAGGTACTTGTCGCGTCGTCGATTACGGCGATTACTACGGGCTTTGGTGCGATCCCGTTTTTGTTTTTCCGTGAGATCAACAAGACGTGGCTTGGAGTCGGGAATGCGGCGGCGGCTGGTTTGATGCTGGGTGCGAGTATCGGTCTTGTGCTAGAAGCTATCGCGCTGGAAAATGTCGGTCAGCCGGTGCTGCGTATGGGATTCGGCCTGGTTCTGGGTGTTGCGCTGGTCTACATCGCGCAGCGCGTGCTGGCAAACCGTGACGATGACTTTCACATTGGCAAGATTCAGGGTGCGAATGCGGTTCAGATGCTTATGATTGTTGGCATTATGACCGTGCATTCGTTTGCGGAAGGCATTGGCGTTGGTGTTTCATTTGGCGATGGTGATTCGTTTGGCGCACTGATTTCGATAGCGATTGCCATCCATAATATCCCTGAAGGGCTGGCGATTAGCCTTGTGTTGATCCCACGGGGGATGTCGGTGGCGCGGGCTGCCGGGTGGAGTATTTTCACCAGCTTGCCACAACCACTGATGGCGGTTCCGGCGTTTCTATTTGTGCTGGCATTCCGTCCACTGCTGCCCGTTGGACTCGGTCTGGCTGCCGGGGCGATGTTCTGGATGGTGTTCCACGAACTGTTACCGGAAGCGCTGGAAGATATGCCGCCGCGTGTTGTGTATCCGGTGATGGTGCTGGCAGTCGCGGGGATGCTGGCGTTCCAGTTCTTGATTGGATAACCGGCGCGAACCTCTATAGATAGCAACAGGCGACCGGGTGATGGTCGCCTGTTTTGATTTTAGCTGATAGATGGGGGCTAATCTGCGCCCTGTGCCTGCGGGCGATCTTCGTGCAGATGGATGTAGTTTAGCTTCGATAGCTCGCGGACCTGCTGGTCTGCGCGATAACTGCTGCGCACGAGTGGGCCGCTTTCCACCCACTTAAAGCCGAGTTCCTTGCCGATCTCGATGAAGCGGTCGAACTCGTCCGGCGTGTAGAAGCGTTCTACCGGGAGATGCTGCTTGCTCGGCTGTAGATACTGGCCTATGGTCAGAATATCGACCTTGCGCTCGGCGAGGTCGCGCATGACTTCTACGACTTCGTCAAACGTTTCGCCCAGGCCGACCATAATACCGCTCTTGGTCAGCACGAGCGGGTCCATTTTCTTGGCGTTGCTCAATGTAACCAGCGCCCATTCGTAGTTATCCTGCGGCTGCACCTTCTTGAACAGGCGCGGGACGGTTTCGACGTTGTGATTCAGGATTTCGGGTTGGGCGTCCATGACGATCTTGAGTGCTGATTCGCTGCCCTTAAAATCGGGAATCAGGACTTCGATGCTGCATCCGGGCTGAAGCTGGCGAATGCGCTTAATGACCATAGCGAAAATCGGTGCGCCACCATCGGCACGTTCGTCGCGGTTGACACTGGTAATCACGACGTGGCGCAAGCCCATTGCACGCACGCTTTCGGCGATACGATTCGGTTCCGCCCAGTCTAGCGGTGACGGACGCCCGGTCTTGATGTCGCAGAAACCGCAAGAACGGGTGCAGGTATCACCCATCATCAGGAAAGTAGCGGTTCCGCGTCCCCAGCACTCGCCGATGTTGGGGCATTGCGCCTCTTCGCAGACGGTGTGGAGCGTTTTGCTGCGCATGAGTTCACGCACATTTTCGTAGGCTTCACCCTGCGGGGCACGCACCTTAATCCAGGGCGGGCGGCGGCGTGGGTGCGCCGGGTCTGGCTGCCATCCGGTGTCGTCGCCGGTCGGGATGTTTGTTGGATCGATTAAATCAGTCACTAGAGTCATACTCCGTGTGGTTCCATTCATTCTGCATTATAGCAGGCCACCTTGTGCCGTCCATGACCATCGCCTGTTCCTCCAATCCAATGTTAAGTCTTTCCATTGTGACGGCCCATGTCGCACTGACGATGAATTCGCGGACGACTACAAAAGCAGCCACCAGTGACAACGAGAGCAGCAGGGTGTTATCTCCAGCGATCACATTGGCGATTGCGCCACCGATGCCCCATGTCACCAGATACGTGATGATTTCTAGCAGCGCGAACCCTGCCGGGGCGATGAGTCGGGCGTCACGTTCGGAGTCAACCGTATCAGCAGTGAAGATGCCCGATAAGATCGATAGCGTGACTGATTGATAGTGTCCAAAGAATACGGCGACGCAGGCGATTATGTGCGGGGCGAGTGAGCGCACATAATCGATAAAGAGTGGTGGCGGCGAACCGGGCGGAAGTCCGGCGGTGGGTGAGGGATCGACGACGAGGCTGACCAGTACGCCCGTCACGGCAAAGCGGATCAGCCACAGCCCCCAGGTATGCAGGCGAGAAAAGGCGTCGTTGCGATGCGTTACGCCGCCGGAGATAAACCAGTATGCGCCGAATAGCCCATCCGGTAGCACGCTGGTGATGTCAAATGTGCGACGGTCGCGCATTCTGGTAGCGGTTCCGGCGATGTCGGCGGACCAACCGGCTCCATAGACGGGTGTGATCAACGCCAGCGCAGGCAGGAAGATAAACGGCGCAAACAGCAATGCGACGATCCAAAATCCGGCGGAGAGACTGCCTGCGGATTGGTTCACAATGCGCATAAACAAAGGGTGTCCAACGGGCGGACGGCGCAGCGATCGCCAGAGTCGAAAGGTTGTCATCTGTTTTCTATAGTCCCGTAATTTGCCTAAATTCTACAGGAGTAGAGTCAATTCGACGTAAAAGCAATCGCCATAAGCCGAACAACACCACTTCACGCATGAGCAAGAACAGCCCAACATGTGTGAATGAAGGTGAGATGGTCGTGAATAGGGCGCTTGGCACGTCGAAGGCTGGCAATATAACGAGGACGATCAATCCGAAGCCAGCGAAAACGAGCGATTGCGTGGCGAGGTATGCGCCGATGGCAAGTCCGCGACTTTCGGCACGATCAGCCGAGAAGGTCGGCACGATCATGCTAAGAAACGCGGCGATATACATGGATTGCATCAGATCGAGATCGGCAATAATGAGGATGCTATAGGCTGCGATAAGTGATTCTGTGACTTCGCTGTTGATCTCTCGATTGGTTCCGCCCAACGCACTCATCATATAAAGCATCAGCATAAACAAAGTTGGAATCGTGAGAAATAACATGAGAGTGAGATATATATTGTGGATTTTTTCGCGTAGATTGCGCAGGAATCCGCGCCTGTGAAAGGTGAAACTGCATATTGCCCACATCATCCCCGGTAGGCCCAATCGTGTGAGGCGAAACAGATCGGATCGCCCGGTGCGCACCTGTCTACCGATCATGTTGCTGGCATGAAGCAAAAGCAGTATCCCGCAAAATGTACCTATGCTGGCAAATACGACCGGCATCGTGATCAGCAAAGCCGCCAGTACTGCCGATCCGATGGTAAAGACACCGATAAATGTCATGGCGAAGAAGATCGTCGCCCACTCGCCATAGGATAGTTGGTTGTGCTTCGGATTCTGCGCGAACCGTGGGCTTGATTGCGCGGCGTCGAGTCGAATGTACAGGGGGTGGACAGTATAAGGGTACTTCACCGTCTGCCATAGTCGATAAGTCATCATCTGATTGGCTATATTCCCGTCATTTGTCGGAATTCGGATGGAGTCGTTTCGAGACGGTGCATCAGAAGATGCCAAATGCCCCGCAATGCAAAATCTCGTACCGCAAAGAAAGCGACAAATTG
Organism: Anaerolineae bacterium; assembly: GCA_034435595.1. Taxonomy (GTDB): domain Bacteria; phylum Chloroflexota; class Anaerolineae; order Aggregatilineales; family Phototrophicaceae; genus JAVJSU01. The sequence continues at coordinate 4,335 of DAOTXA010000170.1, forward strand.
TGATAAGGCCAGCAGCGTGCTATCGACGATGGCGAATTGTGCCGCCACATTTGGGAGTAAAAACAGGTCGAAAAAGGCGATGATGGCATAGGAAATAAACTGAACGGCAAGATATGTGCCGATAGCTAACCCGTTGCTGTCCAGGCGAGTGCGCGTATAGGTCGGTATAAGCATACCGATAACGCTGCCTAACGCGATAGATTGTACGAGGTCAAGATAGATGGCACCCAGCCCCGCATAAAGTACGACGAGGCCCCACAGACCGAAGGGGGTGTGCGCTAGATTGGTGCCGTCGGTACCCAGGATGACTTCGACTAGCGCGAACATCACCGCGAAAAATGTGGGGATTGCCATCATCACGAAGCCGACGAAATAAATACCATTTACCGCTTCTTTTAAGGCTGTGGCAACGCGATTCTTTGTGTATGCCACGCTGCATAATGCCCACATCATCCCCGGCAGACCAAGCGGTGTCACGCCCATCAAGACTTGCTTACCCTGCTCGGTTTGTCTGGCGATGAGTGTGCTTGTCCTCAACAGGACGAGCGCACCGCAGATTGTGCCGATGCTGACAAAGATGAGCGGGATGAGCAGCATCAATATGACGAGTACACGCCATCCGCCAAGTGCAATCGCTATAATCGACAAGATGAGAAAAATTGACCCCCATGCCGAGTCTTCGGGCAAGATATCGCGCAAACGAAAACGTTGATGAGCAGATGCATCCAGATCGTTGAGTCTCCGATACAGGGGATGGGAGACATAAGGGCGGTGCAGGGCGTTCCATAGCCGGAAGGTTATCATGGCAAGGCACCGGATAAATATCGCTTCATGAAGATTGTTTTACCGTCGCAAAACCAGTTTCAGATCAAGGGCCTGCGCAAATTCTTTTGCATCAGATTGCAGGCGAAAGGCTGTGATGCGCCATAGAATGAGAATCATCGCTTCACGCGAGAAATAGTACACGGCGAATTGCAACAGAATTCGACCGGGGTGCAAAGCGTCTGCAATTAGTTGGGGAACCAGTACAAAGTTCACCAGAAAGACCAGGGCATAGAAAATAAACTGTAAGGCGAGAAACATCCCGAATGCGAGGCCGCCTGCATCCAGACGCGAGTGCGCAATCGTCGAGATCAGCAGCCCAATTAATGCGCCGAGAACGGTCGATTGAATGAAATCCACGTAAAATGCGATTAGAAGTGCAAGCAGGCGCAACACTTGCAACAGTGATTGTGTGCTGACATCGGGTTCATTGAGCGAGAACGAAAGCCCACGAGTCGATAGCCAGATCATCACAGCAACTGCGGTGATAAAGCCAACCGCGATAAACAACACGATGTAGACGCCACGCACCGCCTCACGCATTTGTGTGATGGGGCGGTTGGTATGGTGGACGAAACTGCACATTGCCCATGATGCGCCCGCCATCCCTGCTGGCATTACACCATGGAGGGTGGTGTGTCCCATTTCGCGTTCGCGGACGAGATTGGTCCCGACACGGACGGCAGTATATACTCCCTGAGCAGTTCCAGCGATGATCAACGCGACAGGTGTAAGTACCATAATCGGCACGATGATGAGCCAGCCACCGGAACACAATAGCACAACGACGATGATGCCCCAGAGCGCACCCCACAGGTCATTTTGGAAGATGAAGCGCGGAATCGGGATCATATCTTGCCATTTGAGCGGTTGTCGGCGCTGATGGCGCAGCATCAACTGTCGAAAGAGCGGATGCTGCATATATGGGCGCTGCAACGCACTCCAGAGCAGCCAGGTCATCATTGCGGTGGCAACCCCCAAGCGACAACATCTGCGGTGCCGAAGGCGGGATAGATGCCGTGACTCAGTTCAGTTAGCTGCCCGTTTTCGAGCGTCAGCGCCAGTAGCAGATACCCTTTGTCATCCTGCGGGACATTGGCCCCGAATGCGATGTGTGTGCTATCCGGCGACCACACCAGGCGCGGCGGGTTCGGGGTGTGGGTGCTGGTAGAGAATCCACAATATGCGGTGATTTGCCCGCTGGTGATGTCGAGAACGTGGATCGTGGCGGGACCGGCGGTTTCTGGCGCAGGTCCGTTAAGTTCCGCTACCCAGAAA
>DAOTXA010000171.1:0-3568 GCA_034435595.1 Anaerolineae bacterium
CGGATTCATGGATTGTAGTGTGCTCGCTCGCCATCGAAAAATCCGTTACTCGTATACGGCGATTATAGCATGGTCAACGATTGAACCACGAAGAACCGCGAAGGGGTTTCTTCGTGGTTCAACTATCTTCACTCCTTCGGCACAACGATATCGAGCGCTTCGCCCACATGCCGCGCCGGGATCAGTGTCAGGCCGTCCGGCGCATCAATCGTCTTACGGCGCGTCTTGGGCACCAGCGCACGCTTGAAGCCAATCTTCACTGCCTCGTTCAGCCGCATGGAGAGTTGGCTGACCGCCCGAATCTCCCCACTCAGGCCGACCTCGCCCATAATCGCCAGATCCGCCGGGATGACGCGGTCGTAGTAGCTGGACGCCATCGCCATCGCCATCGCCAGATCAGACGCGGGTTCGGTCACCTTGAGGCCGCCGATCACGTTGATAAAGATGTCCTGTTCTTGCAGGCGCAACCCGGCGCGTTTGCTCATAACGGCGCTAATCAGCAGCAGGCGGTTAATATCGACACCGTTAGGCGTCCGGCGCGGATTACCGAAGCTGGTTGGGCTGGTGAGCGCCTGCATCTCGACCAGCAGCGGACGTGTGCCTTCCAGCGTGACCGCAATTGCCGACCCCGGCGCGTTAATGACCCGTTCGGCTAAAAATGCCTCTGACGGATTCGGGACTTCGACCATGCCCGCGCCCTGCATCTCGAATACGCCGACCTCGCTGGTCGCGCCAAAGCGATTCTTCACGCTGCGCAGCAGACGAAAGGCCTGAAACGGGTCGCCTTCCAGATACAGCACCGTGTCTACGATGTGTTCCAGCACACGGGGACCGGCGATATTCCCCTCTTTGGTGACATGCCCGACCAGAAATACACTGATGCCGCTGGATTTGGCGAGGCCCTGCAAACGGCTGGCGCACTCCCGCACCTGACTGACGAGTCCCGGCGAGGAATCGAGTTCGTCCGTGTAGACAGTCTGGATCGAATCGATAATCAGAATGGTGGGGTCAATGCGCTGCACTTGCTCAAAGATGTTGCCGAGGTTAGTTTCCGTCAGCAAAAACAGGTCTTCGGCGTCGAGGCCCAGACGATCCGCCCGCATTTTGATCTGCCGCGCCGACTCTTCGCCGCTTACATAGAGGACAGTACCTACGTCATCTGCCATCATCGCAGATAGCTGACTGAGCAGCGTCGTTTTCCCCACCCCCGGCTCGCCACCAATCAGCGTGATGCTACCCGGCACGATGCCGCCGCCCATCACGCGGTTGAACTCCTCAACGGGGATGAACAGGCGCTCGCTGACTTCCATGCTTACTTCGCGCAGGCGCTGCGGTTCTGCACGCAGCGTGCCGACCGGCTGGCGGTTCTGCTTGGCGGGTTTGCTGCGGCTGGCCTCCTCGACCATTTCCTGCATGGTATTGAACTCGCCGCATTGTGGGCACTTGCCCATATAGCGTGCGGATTGTCGCCCACAGTTAGAGCAAACGTATTTGGTGCGTGTTTTCGCCATCGTGGGGGGATTTTCGCCTATTGAACGGATGTGCTATCCAGTATACGAGAAATCGCAGCGGGGAGAAAGAGTCAGGCAAAAAGGGTAGGCATCCAGAAGGGCATGGTTGTGTTAACGCGAATATCGGATAAGCAAATCTGCTGAAAGCTAAAAACGTGTATGTGAATTCATTTAGTATGCTGATTTGTCGCCGGATGCTGAAGCAATCCGGCTACCAAAAAACCAGGCACACTGGAAGGGGCTGCATGGAAGGGGCTGTAAAATCTGGTGACGCGCCGGTCAGAGTGCCCTCCGGTACGCTTCCGGCGCAATTAGGAGCCGTCGGCTTTTGACAATTGAATAAATAGACGTATAACGTCATTCGGGTTTGGGGTTGCGGACGCGCTGTAGCGCATCCGTACATGGTTTGGTTGTAGTAGACGCCCTGGAGGGCTTCCACCGTAGATCACTCTCACGGCGTACCATTACCCAATTACATCTTCAATCGTCAATAGCGCATCCCTACACGGAGTTTCATTGTAGGGATGTCCTACCAGGGCGTCTGTCGTAGAAACTCTGTATGAATCAGTAAGGGCTGCATTCTTGCAGCCCTTACTGATCTTTCATTTGAGCGTCGCCCTCAAAAAGCGTCACGGAGTAGATACGTTAGAGAATCTGCGAGAGGAACAGTTGCGTGCGTTCGTGCGACGGATTCTGGAAGAAGTGTTCTGGCTTGCCGATTTCTACAATGCGCCCACTATCCATGAAGATCACGCGATCCGCGACCTCACGCGCAAAGCCCATCTCGTGGGTGACGACGACCATCGTCATACCGCTGCGGGCCAGTTCTTTCATCACATCTAGCACCTCTTTAATCATCTCCGGGTCCAGCGCGGATGTCGGCTCGTCGAAGAGCATGATCTTGGGGTCCATCGCCAGTGCGCGGGCAATCGCTACACGCTGCTGCTGTCCGCCGGAAAGCTGACCGGGGTACTTGTACGCCTGTTCCGGGATGCCGACACGTTCCAGCAGTTGCAGGGCGCGTTTCTCACTTTCGCCACGCGGACGGCGGCGCACATAGCGCTGCGCCAGCGTGATGTTCTGCATGACGGTCAGATGTGGGAACAGGTTGAACTGCTGGAACACCATGCCGATTTCACTGCGAATGGCGCTGATGTTGCTGATGTCGTTGCTCAACTCGATACCGTCGATGATAATCTGCCCCTCTTGATGTTCTTCGAGGCGATTCATGCAGCGGATCAGCGTCGATTTGCCGGACCCCGACGGGCCGATCACAACGACCACCTCTCGCTCTTTGACCGACATGTTGATTTCCTTCAATACGTGGAAATCACCGAACCACTTGTTCATATCAACACATTGGATGATGTCGTCGCCCAGAGCGTGTGATGTGCGTTCGGTAGCAGGTTGGTTGTCAATCGTTGCCATAATATGTGTTCCTGTTGCCCGTTCTATCTGGTCAGATTGTAGCAAATTCTCTGGTAGTGTCGAAATGACGCATTGGCGGGGCACAGCAAGGCCATGCCCTTACGCGTAAATCGTCTGGTTATCGTTGTGCCGCGCCAGACCCCGTTGATTCGAGGCGGCGGCTGATGCTGGACATGATGTACGAGATCACGAAGTAGATCACGCCGACGAAGATATACGCCTCGCGCTGCAAACTACGATTCGCCTGCTGCCCGTTGACGATGAATTCCACGATGCCGAGCAGTTCAAACAGACCGACAATGGATACCAGTGTCGTATCTTTGAACAGGCTCACAAATTGGCTCATCAGCGCCGGAATTACGGCCCTGAGTGCCTGCGGCAGCGTGATGAAGGTGAGCGTGTACGTGTTGTTAAGTCCCAGCGCGTAGGCGGCTTCCGTCTGCCCTTTGGGGATGATCTGCAAACCACCGCGAATGACTTCTGCCTGATATGCCGCCGTGAACAAGGTCAAACCGATCATCATACGGATCACGTCATCAACCCCGGTCAGCGCATCAGCGAAGAAGGGCACGATCAACTTGGCGAAGAACAGAATCGTGATGAGCGGCACACCGCGTACCAGTTCGATA
>DAOTXA010000172.1:0-5208 GCA_034435595.1 Anaerolineae bacterium
CGTCCAGGTTGTAGCACATCTTCTATGGTTCCCATTTCGCCAGGGGAAATCTTGCGATGCAAAGAGAAGATCGTGCCGATGCTGATGTTTACGTCGATGTTGGATGACCCATCCAGCGGATCGAACAGCAGCACATAGCGGCCTTTTTCGAAGTGATCGGGGATGTCGATAATGTCGTCGTGTTCCTCGCTGACCATTGCGCACAGGCGTCCGGTGTGGTCGTTGAGCTTATACATCATCTCGTCGGCGAACACATCAAGCTTTTGCTGGCGCTCACCATGCACGTTTTCGCCGCCTGCTGCACCGAGGATGTCGGCAAGTCCGGCGCGATTCGTCTCCTTAGAGATGATCTTGGCAGCGAGGGCGATATCCTGCAAGATGCTGCTAAAGACACCTGTTGCCTGCGGGTAGAGTTTTTCCTGCTCGGAAATGTGCCGTTCAATGGTGACGATTCGGTTCATAGAGCATCCCAAATAAGTCTATTTAGCGAAGGCGTCTCGATGAGCAGACGCATACGTTCAGTTTCAGGTTTTTTTTCACGATTTGCAAGCAACCCAGGCGAAAAAGTTACGAATTTCACAGATAGCGTCGTTCACGAGGAGTTTTACCGTCTTTTTCGATGAGTCGTTACAATGGTGGCATCCGCACAGCGTGCTGCTATCTTTCCGTCACTTGTATCTTGCATAACTGTTCTCGAAAGGTTTCGACTATGGCAAAAGTCACCGGCAAACACCCCCTGCGCACCTTGAGTTTCATCGTCGTCATTGGGCTGATGGGCATTTTATCCATCACCAATCTGATGCTGACCAATACCTTTGGCGAGGTGTGCGGCATTCTGCACCCCTATATTTTTGAGGTGGATGTCAGCATCATCGACACAAACACCGGGACCAAGTTTGTCGGCGTATCAAATCCAAGTATTCCGGCCATTGGCGAACCGGAGGAACTCGACACCTATCTGCGGGTGTACGACGCGGACGGTTTGCTGCGTGCGGCCAACGACGACCTTGAGGGCTTAAATTCTGGCATACAGGGGTTCGATGTCAGCGGCTTTGATGGGCTGGTGGTGGAAGTCGCCACGTTTCAGGAATTTGGCACAGGTAGCTACCGTCTGACCGTCAACGGGACGAGTGAAATTCAGCAGGCCGAAGATACCGGGGGCGAAACGTTTTTTGCCGCAGTAGATCAATTCTTCGGTGACGAGCAGTTGTTCGAGATCAACGAGACGACCGTATTTTCCGGTAGTCTCGCGGTTGAGGAATGGCACGAGTATGGCGTATACGATGCGACAACGCCGATTTCGATCTTCCTCAACGGCCTTGATGGGTTGGATACCTACCTCACTATATATGACGTAGACGGCGAAGTGCTGGCGGAAAATGACGACTTTGGCGAAGAACTGAGTTCAGCCATTCTCGATTTCCCGGCGTTCCAGTATGAGGAAATTTATCTCGATGTCGCCACGTTTGATGATTTCTATGCAGGGGACTATGAACTGGTCATCGCTCCGGCGGGGGCGTCGGCGGCGGCGGGCTTTATTTTCGAGGAACCGACCAACATCCCCATCCGCTACCGTGATGAAACCATAGCGATGGATTCGTCGGTAGAAGGCGTCATCCGCAACAACCAGCGCATCCGCTATGCCGTTGATCTCAGCGATTTTGATGAGCCTGCGGTCAACATCTCGCTGGTCGCGCTTAAAGATGGCACAATTCCGCCGCGACTGTTCGGCGATAACTTCACAGCCAATGGCTGGAGTTCCTGCGTCGAATACTACGGCTATGTAGACGGCACGAACTTTGTGCTGAATCAAGAGGGGCTATCCCGCTATGGATTGGGCGTCGAATGTATTGACGAGACATGCAGCAACTTTAGCGCCCGCATCGACCTGACCTTCTTCGGGCAGATGATTATGTACATCGTGTGGCCCGCGCTGGTCATCCTGCTGCCGATCATCGGCGTGTATACAATTCGCGGGCGAACGGGTGTGTGGTGGTGGACGCTGACACTGATCTTCGTCGCCCTGCATGTGTTGACGAGTTCGCTGCTGTACGTACACCTGACAACTGTCTCCGGCATTGACGCACTGGCGAACGTGGCTTACGGCATCGTCGCGGGTGCGGCGACGGGTTCCGCGATTGCCTTTATGACCAAAGTGCTGGAAAACTTCAGCATCGACCGCGACGAAGAAGCCGCGTAAATCACACGCAAAACAATGCACTTCACAATCGCCGCTCTTGTGACAGGGTGGCGATTTTACGTTCTTCAACTAAACTGCGAGCTATATGAGACACAGATGCTTAAACATTATCGGCGTTTCTTTAGCAGCAAACGCTGCGAAATCGTCGGCTTCGAGGACGTGGATGATCTGGTCGAGCGGGAAGAAGACGTTACACCGACGCAGGGCAACGTAGAAGAAATCTCCTCTCCGCAAGCTACGGGAGAGGAGATTTGAGATGTTGAAGGCATGTTTACCGCGTCGTCGGGTCGTTCAACCACACGTTCGGCGAGGTAAAGTTCTGGCTTTCGATGACGAGTCCAGTTGTATAACCGTAGGACAACTCATAGACGTTGAGGCCGTTGAACTGCGAAACGACCGGAATCTCTGCGCCGATGCGGTTGTCGAAGATGCGCGTCACCGGTTCACACGCGATCTGCGCGGGAGAGTTACACAGTTCCAGCGTCACCTGCACACGACCGACATCCGGGCGTTCCAGCAGATAGTTCACGCGCACATTCTCAAAATTCACCTGCGTCTTGCCCTGCTCGACCGAGGCCGATTCAATGTCGATGGTCGGCTCTGGCGAGGACTGGAAGCGCAGGGCCAGCAGCGGGCCGCCTCCCGTCGGGGTCGGCGTGGGGCTGGGACCGTTGCACCACGTCGCGTCACAGAAGGTCAGCGGCACAATGCCCTCGGTCGTATCCAGCAGGCGGAAGGTCTGCATCTCCATGGTTGTCCAACGCTGGTCGATCCACACCGCGAAGGGGAAGCCTGTCCCTTCTTCTACGCCACTGACAAACATCATCGTCGATTCGTTGAAGTTACGATACCAGGCGCGGAACTCAGTCCCGAACGGCATCTGCCCCATATACTGCAATGCGGCCCGATCCAGATAAGCAAAGGCGTTCTCTGAAGTGGCGCGAAAACGGATGTCTTCCGCCACCTGTTCTTCGACAACGTCCTCTACCGGCGGATTTTCCGCGATATTGTTGGCGTTATCGACCGCGAGGCTACAGAAATCATCAGACAGCGCGAAATTCTCTTCGACCGGGTCAATATAAATCTGCTGCACGGCGAGAACCAGCGATTGATCAATCGTATCGCAGGCTCCCAGCAGATTTTGCCCCTGCCAGCCCGTCGGACGCACATCCTCGCCCAGTTCAATATTCGCCATCAATTCAAGGTTGAAGCGCAGATTGCGGTAGGCCAGCGAAGGCGCATTGGTGATGAACAACTGCCATTCCGGGGGCCGGATGTCGTTGCCGAAGCGCACATTGGCGAGACGTTCAAGGTCAGAGTTGGCGTCAGCGATCAGTGTCGCCGAGGCGAGGTCGGTGTTATCCACCCACTGCGAGGGGCGGTTATTAAGGCCGAGCAGTTCGTCGGCGAGGCGTTCCAGGTCACCACGCAGGGCCAGCGCCAGTTCTGGCAACTGATTGGCGGCGAACTCGCCCGTAAACAGTACCGTCGAAAGGTTGTTGACTACATCCAGACGGACCGCGCCGCAATAGTCAAACACAGAGTCAAACACGTCGGTGCGCGTGTTGTAGAACACGTCCAGCAGCCGCATCAGATTTTGCAGCGTGCGCGAACACTCGAAGATACGCGCCGCGCCCCGCCAGTTCTCCGGGCGATTACGGTCCCCGAAGACGGTATTGGCGGCGACTTCGAGGTCGTGGCGGACATTACGCGCCAGCAGTTCGTTGTTGCTCGTCGTCACGCCAAACCACTCTGGCGGGCGGGCAGATTCGCCGTAAATGCTGTTGGCGAGTTGTTCCAGATCAAACCACAGGTCAGTAACAAAGGTGGTGGATGTCAAATCGGTGTTGAGCGTCCACGTATCGGGGCGCACTGCGGGGCCGAGTTGTTCGTCGGCGAGCGTTTCCAGGTCGCCACGAATCGCCAGCAAAAACGCTTCAAACAGATTCGCCTGCGCGGGCGGCGCGGCATCGCTGCGCATCGAGCCGCCAAAGGTCGCGCTACCCAGCCCGATCAGCAGCGCCACGAGCATCATCATTAGACTGGCATACCGTCGCATGAATTTCCCTCAACCTCTCGCATTTGGTACAAAGTCACACGGGCGCACACAGGTTGCGCACGCTGCCCCGATTATACACCGCACACGCGGATCGCAAACTCACCCGTTGGGACTAGCCCGGTCCGTTCGCATCTAACGCGGTCGTTACGCTTGATTCGGCAACCGAATTTACACACCCGCCTGAAAATTCTGCCTGACTTCCGCCTCGGTTAAAGCACGATTATACAGCGCAATCAGCAAGAATGTCCCGGTCCACGGGCGATTTTGCGTGAGTTCGTTCGCCAGCGCCAGCATGAAGGGCGGATCGTCGTCGGCCTGCCCCCAGCGGTTGAACGTACTGCCGATATTGGGGCGATTGTTCACGGGGTCTTCGCCATCTACGTAAAAGTGGACCTTGCCCTGATTATCCCGCGTGTATACCAGATGCGCGATCTCATTTTTGGCGTCAACGGTCTGCACGATGGGCTGCTGATTATCACGCTGGAAGTGGACACCGTTCATATCGGTCAGGGTCGTGCGCAGACGCACCACGTATTGCCCCTTCTCGTTTTGACCGAGCGTGAAGTTGCGGGCACTCGTGTTCGCCGATAGCGTAAAGATACGCGCCGGGGTCGCCTGCGGGTCTACACTCGGCGCACGTATGACTCGTGCCTCAATGCTGATGGCGTTGCTCTCAATCAGCGCGGCGATAACCGGCGCGGGCGAGTCGATGGCGCTCAACAACACCGGCGCATCAATGCGCAATCCGGGGTTCAGCCACGAAACAGACTCGGACGCTTCGGTGAGTGGCTTGAGCTTGAGATTGAGCGGCGTGTCGTTATGGCTGACATCGTGGATAGTATCGCCCGTGGTTTCTTTAAATGTATACAGCACCAACTGCCCGTCACGAACGCGGGGCGGTGCCGTCACATGAATGTCAACACGGTCGCTGGCAGGCGGTGCGCCGTTA
>DAOTXA010000173.1:0-4021 GCA_034435595.1 Anaerolineae bacterium
GCAGGACGTGTCCGTGTTGCTTAACGTAGCCCATTGGGGCAAGCGTGCAACAGAAGCCCCCGCCTTTTGGCGTGGGGAGCGTCACAATGATGTCACCTAGCTACTTACGAGATACCCGAAATTTGCAGGTCCAGGCGCAGCATTCCACTCTTACCGACAAACGCTATGCGCTGCAATCGACCGTCGGCGGCGGCAGTATGGGCACGGTGTATCGCGCTACCGACCGGTTGACCGGCGAAGAAGTCGCTCTGAAGCGCGTGCTCGACCGCATGGACGAAGATACGTTCGATGCGCCCATTACCGGTGACGAGATGCGGTACGCGCTGGCGCAGGAATTCCGCATCCTTGCCAGCTTGCGCCATCCCAACATCATCAGTGTGCTTGATTATGGCTTCGACCGCGCACGGCAACCCTATTTGACAATGACGCTGCTGGAAAATGCGCTGGATATTATCAGCGCCGGACGCGCTCTACCGGCAGAGGGCAAGGTCCATCTGCTGGTGCAAATGCTGCAAGCGCTGGACTATTTGCACCGGCGCGACATCATCCACCGCGACCTGAAGCCGAGCAATGTTCTGGTGTGTGACGGGCAGGTCAAGTTACTGGACTTCGGCCTGTCGATCAACCTCACTCGCGGCGACGAAGTAGAGGCGACATCGGGCACGCTGCTATACATGGCCCCGGAAGTGCTTTCCGGGCACAACCCGACCCCGTCGGCGGATCTCTACGCGGTTGGACTCATCGCCTACGAACTGTTCGCCGGATCGCATCCCTACGCCTTCCCCGATGTGACGCAGATGTTGCAAGCGATCATCCAGGGGACCATCGACCTGAAGCCGCTAGATGCACTGGGAAAGTTGCAGCAGGTCGTACAACGGCTGTTGCACCGTGACCCCACCCGGCGTTACGCCAGCGCCCGTGATGCCATTGTCGCCCTGTCGAATTCGATGAATCGGCCCGTCCCGGCAGAGACGGTCGCCATCCGCGAGAGCTTTTTACAAACGGCGGAGTTGGTCGGGCGCGACGGCGAAATCGCCCTATTCACCGGCATCATTGAGGAGACAATCGCCGGACGCGGCGGCGCGTGGCTGGTCGGTGGGGAAAGCGGCATCGGCAAATCGCGCTTCCTCGAAGAACTGCGGGCGATTGCGCTGGTGCGCGGCGCACTGGCGCTGCGCGGACAGGCCGCCAGTGAAGGCGGCAAGCCCTACCAGTTGTGGCGCGGGATCGTGCGCTGGCTGGTGCTGGCGCTGCCGGTGGACGATTTGGAGGCGAGTGTACTGAAGGCTGTCGCCCCAGAAATTGAAATCCTGCTCAATCGTGAGGTCAGGGACGCGCCTACTCTAGAACCCTCTGCCGCCCGCGACCGTCTCCAAGCGGTTGTGACAGCAGTGCTGCGGCGCGTTTTGGCCCCGGATGTGGATATTCGCCCCTTGATTTTGCTGCTGGAGGATTTGCAGTGGGCACGCCCGGAGGATATCGCGCTGCTGGCACGCGTTTCGCAGGTGGTGGACGATCTGCCGGTGATGGTGATCGGCAGTTACCGCGATGATGAACGCCCGGATATTCCTGATATTCTGCCCGACATGAATCATATGACTCTGTCACGATTGAATGAAGAGAGCATCGCCGCATTGAGCGAATCTATGCTGGGCAACAGCGGCACCAATCCTGAAGTGGTCGATCTGCTCAACCGCGAGACTGAGGGCAACGTCTTCTTCCTCGTTGAAGTCGTGCGCGTGCTGGCGGAGGACGCGGGGCGATTAGAGCAAATTGGCTCTATGACGCTGCCGGAGCATGTCTTCGCGGGCGGGATTCTGCGGATTGTGGAGCGGCGTCTTGGTCGGGTCGCGCCCGTCGACCGCGAACTATTGCAGGCTGCGGCGGTTCTCGGTCGCCGTCTTGACCTGCGGGTACTGCACAAGGCAGCGCCATCTGTTGATCTGGAAGCGTGGCTGACGCGCTGCGCCGACGCCGCTGTGCTTGATGTGCAGGAAAACCGCTGGCGATTCGCCCATGACAAACTGCGCGAGGGCGTCCTCGACACGCTCGACGAGGATCGCCGCGCCGACATCCACCGCCAGCTTGCCGAAGCCATCGAAAGCGCCTACAGTGACGATCCCGTTGCGTTTAAGACATGGACACCCGCGCTCGTCTATCACTGGCGCAAGGCCGGGGATCGCCAGCGCGAACGCCGCTATGCCATCACCTATGGCAATCAAGCGCTTGCCAGCGGTGCATATCGTGAGGCAACCGGTGTCTTTGAGCGGGTGCTAACCCTGCTGGAAACGCAACCCGCTGCCAGCTTGGAACGAGCGCATATGCAGCGCCAACTCGGACAGGCGTATATCAGTCAGGGTGATCTGGAAAAGGGCAAGGATGCGCTGGAAGCGGCGCTTAATCTGCTGGGTTTCGCAGTCCCCGATTCAACCCGCGAGTTGGTGTTGGGGACTGCGAAGCAAGCTCTGACGCAAGGTCTGCATGTGCTGGGCGTGCGACGGAACGCGCCACCCAGTAAGCGTGAGGTGCTGCTTGACGCCTCTGGCGTGTATGCGCAACTGGCAGAGATGTACTATTTCACCAACGAGGCGATGCCAAGCGTTTATACGATTCTGCGCGGACTCAACCTGGCGGAAGGGGCGGGTCCCTCGCCAGAACTGGCGCGTGGCCTCGCCGGGTTGTGCCTGGGGATTGGCGTATCTGGCCTGCCGTTAGACCGGTTGGCGCGGTGGTATGGACGGCGGGCACTGGCAAGCGCCGATGACGTGCAGGATGCGTCGGCACGTGGCGGCGTGCTGATGACGACTGGCATGTATGCCGCCGGGATTGGGCGCTGGAAAGTCGCCAATGAACGACTGGACGCCGCTACCGAAGTTTTCCTCACGCTGGGCGACGCCCGTCGCTGGGAGCAGGCGCTTAGTTCACGCGGGCATATCGGTGCAATCAAGGGCGATATGAACATGTGCATTGCCGTGAACAAGAAAGTCTACGCCAGTGCGCTTGATCGTGACGACAAGCAGATGCAGGCGTCCGCGCTGGTGTGGCAGGCGGCATCCACCGTGATTCAGGGTGACGTTAAAGCAGCGTTTCGGCTGATTTCTCGCGCTTTGCCGCTGATTGAAAACAGCCTTGACACCGGGATGCGGATCATCGGTTATGGCACGCTGGCAGTGATTCAAATGCGCCTCGGTAAAATCCATGAGGCCATCGAAAGCTGCGAAAATGGCCTCAAATTGATGCGCCAGCAAGCGCCGACCTCGTTTTCTGCGCTGCCTGCACTGGGCGGTATCGCCGGGGTGCTGTTATTCATTCAAGATGTCGCGCCGGAACGGGTAAACGACCGCTTGCGGCAGGCGATAAAACAGTCGATCAAGGCACTGCTGGCTTATTCGCGGACCTTCCCGATTGGTTGGCCCTTTACCTATGTGATGCGCGGGACGTACCATCAGATCAGCGGTCACCCGATCCGTGCAGGGCGCGACTGGCGGCGTGCCATCGAAAGCGCCAACACCCTCAATGTCCCCTTTATTGCCGGACGTGCGCATTTCGAGATCGGACGCCATAGCAGCGATCCGGCAGTCAAACTGCGCCATTGCCAGCGTGCGAAGGATATTTTCGACGAAATCGACGCGAAAATCGACGCGGCGCGGGTCGAACGTGCCATGTCTGAAGATGTCTAGCGCGTAACCCTTTACTAGAATCTTGAGGGTTTTTGATAGCCACGTTATGCTACGATTACCTCACTACTGTGAAAATCATCACGAGGGAGAACCCCTTATGCGTGAAGTCGCCATTATCGGCATCGGACAAACCCAACTTGGTGAACTGTGGGATGAAGGTCTGCGTGACCTGGGCGCAAAGGCGCTGCGTGTCGCCATCGAAGACGCTGGCATCAACCGCCAGCCGGAGGCGCTGTTCGTCGCCAATATGCTCGCGCCGCGCCTCAGCAACCAGTCGCATCTGGGTGCGCTCATTGCAGATTTTACCGGCTGGCGCGGCATTGAAGCGACTACGGTGGAGG
>DAOTXA010000174.1:0-17701 GCA_034435595.1 Anaerolineae bacterium
CTCGATCTACACGGAGTTTCGGCTCCATCCCCATTTTGCTCTGGGAGCGTCTGCTCACAAGCGCCCCTTATCGCTGTCAACGAGAGTGCGGTGACGATGAAATCTCGCGTTTATTTTCTCATTTTGCTTATGCTGTCTGCGTTGATTGTAGCGGCTTGTGCCCCGGCCCCTGAATTGCGAAACGACAACTTTTTGCAAGACACCAGTTTTGTGGATGCTGAACCGTGTGGGCCGCCGTGCTGGCGCGGGATTACGGTTGGCGAAACTGGATGGCAAGATGCGTTGACCCTGATTGAGGACGATGAAACACTGAGCGGACTCGAAACCCGCACGGCTGATGACTCCGACATTGTGGGCGCGATCTGGAGCCAGGTTGATGGCGACGGTTGCTGCCAGATGTATTCGGAAGGCGGCGAAATTGTCGATGTGCTCATTATGCAAACGGCTCCCCTTGTCACATTGGGTGAAGTGGTCGACATACATGGTGACCCGGCGTATGTGGTCGGTGAGACGCTCTCGGACGATCAAGGCGTTTTTAGCCTGTTCTACCCGGATACAAATATGCTCATTTATGCGTTCATCGAAGGCGAGACGGGTGCATTGAGTGAAACCAGTGAAATCATCGGATTCGGTTACTTCTCTGCGGAACGTATGGAAGTGCTGCTGCTGACCAATGACCTCCACGTGTGGGATGGTTATCAGACGTATAGCACTTACATGGATAGCGAGTTTGAGATCACACCGAGTATCACACTGACGCCAAATCCTGAATCCGAATAAACAATGACAACATCGCCACCGTTTACGGTGGCGTGCTTGTGTTCGAACAATGAAGTCTAGAGAGCGAGGAACTACAGGGCAATGAGTGAAGAAGCAACGACCAGCGCCCCCACTTCGAATGGTGATCTAAAACCGGGAACAGAGGTCAAGGGCACCGTAAAACATATTGCAATTTACGGGGCGATTGTCGATATTAATACCGGTCGCGACGCGCTGCTACACGTTTCGCAGCTTGGAAAGTCAGATGTGCGCAGCACTGGGGACGTGATTAAGGTGGGTGATGAGATCACAGCCTACGTCCTGAAGATTGATCGTGATCAAGATCGGGTTGCCCTTTCTCTGGAGCCGACGCCGTCAATGACGTGGGACCAGCTTCGAGAAGGGCAGCAAGTCATGGGCAAGGTGGTGCGGATCGAGAAATTCGGCGTGTTCGTCGATATCGGTGCCGAACGTCCGGGAATGGTGCATGTCTCTGAATTGGCAGATGGCTATGTGAGTTCGCCGGATGATGTCGTCAGTGTCGGTCAACAGGTCGAGGCGCGGATTCTCAAGGTCAACCGTCGTCAACGGAAAATTGATCTGACCATGAAGACGCAGATCGAAGCCGTCGAAGAGTACATGGACGAAGATGAAGAGGATCAGCCGACCGCAATGGCGATGGCCTTCCGTCGTGCGATGGACGGTCAGGACGACGACGAAGTACCTGCTCCGCGTCGCCAGCGTCAACCGCGTCAGGGCCGCCGTGGGCATGATCGCGATAACCAGGAAGACATTATTTCGCGCACGCTGCGCGATCACCGCTCGTAGTAGTGTCACTGTCATAGCGGCAAACCAATAGATAAGCAAACGGGGCGATCAAATCGCCCCGTTTCCGATATATGCTCAATTTCGTTGACGGCGCTATTCTGCGAGTTCTTCGTCGAAGTCACCATCCACGTTAAAACTTTGCCATAGGCGAATGCTCGTTATCGTAAACAACAGCGTCATCACCGCTTCGTGACCCAGGCACCATTGGCAGAACGCCTGCAAGACTACTGCCTGAATATACACTAGATACACCGAGTAGATAAACCCCAGTGTCACCAGCACAAAGGTGATCAACAGCCCGTAGTCACGCAAGAACGGGATGCGTTGTTCAAAGGCGATGAGTGCCCCTAGCACCGCGTAAGCGGTAAAGCCAAGGTAGGCGATTTTGATGCCGAATATCTCTGCGTAGATGCTGTTTTGCACAATATCGCAGCCCGCCCCTCCATCTGCTGCACACACGATCTCTGCGTTGGTAGTTTGTACATAGACCAGATAGCCACAGATCAGCAAACCAATAGCGACTAGAAATAGACTTACGCCGCGCAATCCTCCATGTAGTGCAAACATTGAGGAGGTTTTCTGCGGTTGGATGCCTGTATTTTGTGCTGTCATTCTCTAACTCCTACATGCGTCGTTTTGCTTTGCGTCCAGACGTTATCTACTCACTTAGCGGACGTAGCAGTCGTGCCTGAAACTTTGTACCCGCATCTACGTATTTTACCCCCTCCGGCACGATCATGAGCGCATCAGCCAGTACCATCGACATGAGTGCGCCGGAGCTTTGCGTGCCGGTCGTTGTCGCGGTTAGCTGACCATCATCGCGCTTACTCAATTTAACACGCAAAAAGCTGCGGCGACCATCCGATTTCAGCGCTTCCTCAACAATAACCGGGACAGTTGTCACCAAATCGACGCGTCCTGCCAGTTGGCTGAGGGCAGGGCGCACCAGTACGTCAAACGTCACCATCGCGGAAACTGGATTTCCGGGCAGCCCGAAAAAGGGCACTCCGCCGATCTGCCCGTAGGCCAGCGGTTTGCCCGGTCGCAGGTTGATGCGCCAGAAATCGACTGCGCCGAACTCTGCCAGGACTGTACGGATAAGGTCTGCCGCGCCGACGGAGACTCCGGCGGAACTGATGATCATGTCGGGTTCGGCATTAAGGGCGTTTTGGAACAGGGCACGCACTTCTTCCAATGTATCGCCTGCGATGGGAAGTTGGATCGAGTTACCGCCATTGTCCGTGATCAGTCCGGCGAGGGTATGACTGTTGACATCGCGAATTTGACCGGGTGCGATGGGTTCGCCGACACCGACCAGTTCATCCCCTGTCGTCAAAATGGCGACTTTTGGCTGTTTGATGACGGATACTTCCGCAAATCCGAGCGCCACCAGCATACCAATTTCCTGGGGGCGCAAAAGTGTGCCCGCATCAAGGACGTGTGTGCCCTGGGTGATGTCCTCCCCAATGGGGCGAATATACGCACCTGGGTCACTCTGGCGGAAGATGGTCACTGTATCCGCCGGATCATGGTCGATTTGCCAGTCCGCGTCTGTGTCCTCAACCGGGATCACGCAATCTGCACCATCGGGAATGGGCGCACCCGTCATGATGCGAGCCGCTTCTCCGGGGGAAAGTGCACGATCTGGCGCTTTCCCGGCGGGGATATCCATCACGACACGCAACGAACGCGGATTATCGCGGCTGGCCTGCTGGCTATCTGCCGAACGCAGCGCGAAACCGTCCATGCTGGAATTGGCGAAGGGCGGCAGGTTGATTGGTGCGGTGATGTCATCGGCGAGGATGCGGTTGTACGCGTCAGTTACCCCGATTGTTTGGGCGGGTAGGCGTTGAATGGTCGCCAGAATGCGCTGAATGGCATCGTCAACGTTCATTAAATCAGACACGGAAATGCTCCACAAGCGTTAGAGGTTCATTGATTTTGGTATTCTGCCGCGTGGTCTTGTGGTTGAAAACCCCCGACTTGTTGTAAAATAGTCTATTAAATGCCGCAAGTCTCAGGATAAATCATGGCTGCTTCTCCCGTGCGTGCCGATCCTCTAAGCCTCGATTCGCTGCTCGAAAATTTACCAGACCTCACGCCGCATGATCGCGCCATTGTCGAACGCGCCTACCATAAGGCGGAAGTCGCCCATGAAGGTCAGCTTCGTAAGTCTGGCGAGCCTTATTTCACGCATTGCGTGTCTGTCGCGGAAATTTTGGCGGAGATGAACCTCGACGCCGAAGCCATCGCCGCCGCATTGATGCATGATGTGATTGAAGATACGAGTGTCACCGAGTTGGAACTACGTGATGAATTCGGCGCGACCATTGCAGGTATGGTCGCCAGTGTCACCAAACTGACCAAGTTACCAATCGCCATGGAGAAGGACCACGCGGGGCGGCGTCAGCGCGATACAAATCGCGAGTTGGAGTACATTCGAAAAATGTTGCTGACCATCGGCGACGATGTGCGCGTGGTCATTATTAAGCTGGCGGATCGCCTGCATAACATGCGTACGCTCGGCTATATGCCGCCGCACAAGCAACAGCGTATCGCTAAAGAGACAATGGATATCTTCGCACCACTGGCGAACCGGCTCGGCATCTGGCAGTTGAAATGGGAACTTGAGGACCTGGCGTTTCGCTATCTGGAACCAGCTTCCTACCGTGCGATTGCGACCAGTTTGGACGAGCGACGGGCGGACCGCGAATCGTATATGAAGGAGACAGCCGAAGTTCTGCTGGAGGAACTGCGCAAACACGGAATTAATGAAGTTGCAATTACGGCACGTCCCAAGCATATCTACAGCATCTACCGCAAGATGGACCGTAAGCAGATTCCGTTCGAGCAGATTTTCGATGTCCGGGCGATTCGCGTAATCGTGGATACTCCGTCGCAGTGTTATCAGGTGCTGGGTGTGGCTCACAATCTTTGGCGACCTGTCGTGCAGGAGTTTGACGATTACATCGCCGCACCAAAAGACAATTTCTATCAGAGTTTGCACACAGCGGTAATCGACCACAAGGGTAAAACACTTGAAGTGCAAATTCGCACATGGGAGATGCACCAACATGCTGAATACGGTGTCGCCGCACACTGGCGTTACAAAGAGGGTAGCCGCAACCATGACGAAAAATTCCAGAAACGGCTGAACTATCTGCGACGGTTGATGGAATTCGGGCCAGAGGTCAACGACGACGCCGAAACCTTCATCGACACGATAAAGTCAGAGGTGTTTCAAGATCGCGTCTACGCCTACACGCCTAAAGGCGACATTATTGACCTGCCGGGTGGTGCGACTCCTGTCGATTTTGCCTATCATATCCACACCGATATCGGCAATCGCTGCCGTGGCGCGAAGGTCAACGGACGCCTGGTTAATCTGGCGTACCAGCTTAAATCCGGTGATCAAGTCGAGGTCATGACCGCCTCACGCGGTGGTCCCAGTATGGACTGGCTGAATCCTGATTTAGGGTATGTGGTAACGCAGCGTGCCCGTGCCAAAATCCGCCATTACTTCCGACGCTTGAACCGCGATAAGCATATCGCGCTGGGGCGCGATGTTCTGGAACGCGAGTTGAAGAAAATCGGACTGCTGGAGAATCTAACTTTCGAGCATGTCGCGCACTTATTGGATTTCGACCGTCTCAATGATTTTCTGGCGGCGGTTGGCATCGGTGATATCAATGGCGCGCAGATTTCGAATCGTGTGCTGGATGAGGAAAATAAGCGCAAACGCGCAAGCAATACCGAAGACATATTAAAGGTCCGCCCGCGTTCTGCTCAGATGAACGTCGATGACTCGGCGGGTGTAAACATCCTGGGGACCGGCGGTTTGCTGGTGAATCTGGCAAAATGCTGCAATCCTGCCCCCGGTGATGACATCACCGGATTTGTAACAAGAGGGCGCGGCGTCAGTGTGCATCGCCGTGATTGCCCCAATATGCAGGCAATGACATCAGAGCGCGAGCGCTTGATTGATGTATCGTGGACAGGTGTGAATCAAGAGCGCCGCTATTCGACCCCCGTCGAGATTATCGCATATGACCGGGAAGGCCTGCTGCGTGATATTAGCTCAATCATCGCGGACGAGAAGGTGAATCTTTCGTCGGTGAGTATTTCGACCACCCAGGATATTGCTACATTCCACCTGACAATGGAGATCACACACAACCAGCAATTAACCCGCCTGCTATCGAAGATCGAGCGAATTCCAAGTGTGGTCGAGGCATATCGTTGCAATCCATCGTAAGGCGGTTTGGGTGATTTTTGTCATATCTTGACTAACCGCTGGTTGTCATTTGCCGACTAGTGCTGTAGTATGGAAAGTCATAAGACACTCTCCTTACGCAAAGGGTTGGGCTGTAAATACAATCCTTCTTACCCGCTTGGGGGTCAGGCACAGAGGTAAGACATATGCAAACGTATCTGCACCAGCTTGCGGTCGAGCAACTGGAAGCGCTTGCTGCGCGCAACCGTTTTATTTTTGTTCACCCAAATTACACCGAGCAACATCTGCTACTTTCTAGCTGTTTAGATCGTGAAAAAACCTATTATGTGCGTTTCTCTGGTGATCAAATCAACGAGACCGCTGCCATCACGCAAATAGAGGATGCGCTTCAACATCAACTTGGTCAAAAGACCTTGCCCGATGATGGGCTGGTGCTTTTGGATGAGTTTGACCGCATCTCGTCGGATTCGGCCTGGAATTTCCTGTCTGGTTTTGCCCAGAAAGAAGGAAATTGCCGCTGCCTGATCTTCTCGCGTCGCCTGCCGACAAATTTGCTGGCAGACAAATCGCTGCTAGAGTCGGTTGTGTTTTTGCCCACAGATCGCATGTTGATGCTGGCAGATTATGCCGAACCGCGAGAGGAAGATGTCAATCTGCTAGAGGTGCGTTCTTTTGGTGAGGGGCATGTTTACCTCAACGGTGTGCCGGTCGATAACTGGGATGGTGTACTTCCGCGCTCCTTATTCTTCTTTCTGGTTGATCGTGGGATGACGACGCGCAACGAAATTTTTGAGACGTTCTGGCCCACACTGCCGATTCGTGAAGCGACCAACGTGTTTCACGTCACCAAGCGCAAGATCAGTGAGGTGTTAGGCGTTGATCTCACAGCCTACTGGTCGGGATTTTACCGTATCTCGCCGAAAATCCAGTTAAATTACGATGTTGTTCAATTTACCGAAACGGTGAACGAAAGCGCAATTCTGCCACCTACAGAGTCAGCGACAATGCTCGCACGGGGGTTGCATCTGTATCGCGGACACTTCCTCAGTGCGATGGACATGCCCTGGGTGATGACGCGTCGCGCTGAACTGGCGCTGGATTATGGTGAGGCGCTGGCGATGTTGGCAAAAGCGCGTGAAGATGCCGGTAAAACTGCTGAGGCGCTTGGCCTGTATCTGACTGCGGCGGCCTACAATCGTAACCGCGAGGACCTGACGACCAGCATCATGATGCTATATCGTCAGATGGGCAAGCACAGCGATGCCTTGACCGTCTACGAGCGACTTTCTGATGGCTTGCAGGCGGAGCTTGGCGTCGCTCCTGCACCGAATGTGCAGCAGCTTGCTGCGGATATCCGCAACGAGATGAATGGGTCCAGCGAGTAGCAAATATCAGTTAACCGTGAACGTTCTATTGATTGAACCTTATTACGGCGGTAGTCATCGCACATGGGTCGATGGCTACCGCCGTTTTTCATCGCATCATGTTGATCTGATGGCACTACCCGCGCAGTTTTGGAAGTGGCGGATGCAGGGTGGCGCGGTTACGTTGGCAAGAATGTTCCGGGATGGCAATTTTGCGCCGGATGTGATTCTGGCGTCTGACATGATGGATGTTTCTACATTTCGTGCCTTGACCCGTGACCTGACCGCTAATATTCCGGTTGCATTGTACTTCCACGAAAGCCAATTCACCTATCCGCAGAACTCGCGACAGTTTCATGGTTGGCGCTATGCCTTTACCAACTACGTCAGTGCCTTGAGCGCAGATGTAGTGTACTTTAACAGCCAATATCATCATGACGTATTCTTCGAGAATCTGCCGCGTATGCTCAAGCACTTCGGAGACTATAACGAGCTACAGACGGTTGACGAGATACGTGCCAAAGCATCGGTACTGGCACTGGGGTTGGATTTGCGGCGCTATGATGCTCACCGACTCGCCTCTATGCGTGTGTCGCCGCATGGACCGCTCATCCTGTGGAATCATCGCTGGGAGGAAGAGAAGAATCCGGCGGTGTTTGTCGCTGCATTGTATGCGCTGCAAAAACGCGAGATTCCGTTCCGTGTGGCGCTGGTAGGCGAGAATGTGCGCAAGTCCCCTGAAGAATTCGAGGCGGCGCGTGAGCGATTAGGCGAACGAGTGGTGAAGTTCGGCTTTGTGGCCGATTTCGCAGCCTATGCACGTCTGCTGTGGGAAACGGACTATGTCGTCAGCACAGCGTATCAGGATTTTTTCGGCGGTGCGGTGGCAGAGGCGATTTACTGCGGGTGCGTTCCCTTGCTGGCGCGGCGGCTGAATTACACTTATTTGCTGCCGGAACCTATGCAGGCGGCATGTACGTTTAAAGGCGACGATTTGCTGCCGCAGCTAGAACGTCACCTCAATGGCGAATACATGGTGGATCATGACGCACTAAGCACCCATATTGCCCGGTTCGACTGGTCGGCGATGGCCCCGCAATACGACGCGGCGCTGGTGGGGTTGATCAAATAAGATGGGCGATCCGTTGCCGGTCGCCCAATATTGTCGTTTATGTTGATTCTGGTTCGTCAACCGGGTCTGGCTCTACAAACAGTGTGCCGTAGGTGACAACAGATGCGACTTCCTCGTTTTTGCGCGTCATGGCGATGACACTTTCTCCGCCTGCACGCCCGCGCTTGAGTTGTGGGGCGCGTCCCAATCGCATATACAACGGCTTATGCTTGTTGCTGAGGACGATAATAGTGTCGTCCTGACGACCGATGCAGGCAGCGGCGACTTCGCGGCTGGTCTTGGGTAAGCGCATAGAAATGACGCCACCCCCGGCACGTCCTTGAGTCGGATATTCTTCAACGGGGGAAATTTTCGCCACGCCGTCCTCGGTGATCGTCCACATGTAATGACCGTCAACTGCGATGTTGCAGCCGACGATATGTGCTCGTTGTCCGGTCATCTTGATGCCGCGCATTCCCCCGGCAGGGAGTCCGGTGGGGCGCACGTCCTCTTCTTTGAAGCGGATTGACTGCGCCTGATTGGTCGTCAGGATAACCTCTTGATTGCCATCGGTTGGGAAGACAAAAGCCAGGCGGTCATCGTCGCCTACGTTTATGACCGTGAAGGCGTTCATCGTCGCGCCGGGGAGGTCTTCGGCACGGATTCGCTTGACCTGCCCGCTTTCGGCTGCCAGGAATAGATATCCGGCAGACAGGCCACCCGGTAAACTCAGTGCCCCAACAATTTCATCCTTTGCGCCCAGCGGCACCAGGTCGCTAAAGGGTGCGCCCTCGGCGTAGTCGTTGACCTGCGGCAACTGTTGTACGGGTAGTGTCGCGGCCTGCCCATTGGCGGTGAACAGATACAACACGTGAGAAGTCGATCCATTGAGGATGAAGCGTGGCGGTTCTTTGGTGCTGGTGGTGACTTTGGGTGCGGCGGCGTCGAATGTGCGTGCCACCTTGCCATTCACCGTAACTGTGATCCACGTTTGTTCTTCCGGCATCAGCATGTCTTCGACGCTGGCACTACTGGCGGTCGAATCGACGATGACGGTGCGGCGTGTATCCGAATACGCCGATTTGATGGATTCGAGTTCCTCACGGATGACACCCCGCATCTTCTGCTGGCTGCCCAGCAAGCCTTCAAGGTACTTGATGAGCTTGACTTTCTCGGCGTACTCGTCCTGAATCTTCTTGCGTTCCAGCGCGGCGAGGCGGCGAAGCTGCATATCGAGGATAGCATTCGCCTGAATCTCGGTGACTTTCAAAGCTTTCATCAGGTTCTTGCGTGCCGTTTCGCTATTGCGCGACTTGCGAATGATGGAAATGGCTTCGTCCAATGCGTCAAGGGCTTTCAGCAAGCCTTCGAGGATGTGGGCGCGTGCTTTCGCCCGGTTGAGGTCGAACTCGCTGCGGCGACGGATGACATCCAGGCGGTGATCAATGTAAACGCGCAGCGCTTGTTTTAGCGTCAACAGGCGCGGCTGATTCTCTACAAGCGCCAACGTGCGAATACTGAATGTCTCCTGCAAGGGCGTATACTTGAACAGGTCCGCCAGCACCTTGCCTGCGTCTGCACTGCGTTGAAGTTCAATTACAAGGCGCAGCCCTTGCCGATCAGATTCGTCACGCAGATCAGACAGCCCTTCGAGTTTGCCGTTTTGGACCAGCGAGGCGATACGTTCAATGAGTGAGGTTTTGTTGACTTGATAGGGCATCTCGCTGACGATAATGCGCGATTTACCACGTCCCATGTCCTCGATAAAGACCTTTGCGCGGACGGTGATTTTGCCCTGCCCGGTGGCATACGCCTGCACGAGCGTGTCTTCGTCATCGCCGCCGTCTTTGTGGCGGTAGACCACGCCTCCGGTAGGGAAGTCTGGTCCTTTGACGAACTTCATCAGGTCGTGGACGGTTATGTCGTCCAGTTGCTTCCAATTATCCAACATGTAAACCAGGGCGTCGCACACTTCCGCCAGATTGTGCGGTGGCACGTTGGTAGACATGCCGACGGCGATCCCTGATGAGCCGTTGACCAGCAAATTAGGGATGCTGGCGGGGAGTACACTGGGTTCTTCCAAACTGCCGTCAAAGTTTTCCGCGAAGTCAACGGTGTCTTTGGCGATATCAACGAGCAGTTCTTCGCCGAGTTCCGCCATGCGTGCCTCGGTATAGCGCATCGCGGCCTGATTATCGCCGTCAATGCTGCCAAAATTGCCCTGACCATCTACCAGCATGTAGCGCATCGAGAAATCCTGCGCCATGCGGACCATTGCATCGTACACAGCCTGATCGCCATGTGGATGATACTTGCCCAGCACCTCACCGACGATACGTGCGCTTTTGCGATGCGGCGTATCCGAGCGCAGGCTCATATCGTGCATGGCGTACAGAATTCGCCTGTGAACGGGTTTGAGGCCGTCACGGGCGTCGGGTAGGGCGCGTGAAACGATGACGCTCATGGCGTAATCAAGATAGGCGTCACGCATTTCGCTTTCGATGTTGATCTGCTGGACATCACCAATGGTCATAAGGCGTTCCTGATTTATGGGTGCAAGTCACCCGCGACTGCTATATAGCGCCGGGATGTGCGTTCGGATGGTCGAAGGTTGGTCGCTGGAACAAGAGGGTGTTCAGAGCGATTTCATTCTATGTGCCGTGTGAAATTCTGTCAACCAGGGGTAGCAGACTGTTGGACGGCGTCAGGACGAGTTTCCATATGCATTATACCAGAAAATGTGTTCGATTTCCGTGCGATACCACCCTGCGTTTTCGCTACGGATAACGCTCAGGCTATAGCCATTTTAGGGCCGATTGTGATACCATGCGCAGCATGAAATCACTCAATCGCACATTCAATTTGACATTTTATGGGCTGGTTGCGCTGGTGCTGTTGCTGGCAGCCTGTAATGCACAGGAACCTGTTCAGATCATCATCACGCCGACACCGGACCCAGACGTGGTTACACCGACGCCTTCAGTGACGGTTCCGGCTCCGGTAACCGTGATGCCGACGCTGCCGGAAGGTGTGGAGCCATCGCCGACGTTTCGTGGCCCCGTGATTGGCGAGAATTATCAACTGCCAACACTGCCACCGCCAACCGCATTCATTCCAACGGCGACACCGGGGACGGATTTCACTGAAACGCCGCGTCCGTCTACACAAACACCGACATCAGAGGCGACCGCTACACCAACACTAACAACGACCCCAGTCCCGCGGATGGATTCGTCGCGCATCGGCCTTCAGATGTATACAAACCTCGATATCAATGAGGACTGGCTGCCTGCCATTGGGTTCGCCGAAGCAACAGGGGTCCGCTGGATCAAGATACAACTTGATTGGGGCTTCCTGCAACCGGATGGACCGGACGGCTTCCCACAGGATCGTCTTTTCACGTTTACGCAGCAGATCGCTTCGTTGGAACGCGCCGGATTTAACATTCTCGTTAGTGTGGCGAAGGCACCGCTATGGGCACGCAGCAACGGCACCGAGTCAGGACCGCCGGATGATCCACAGGTATTGGCGAGGTTCATCACGCAGATGTTCGCGCTTGACGAGGGCAAGGTTGGCGGTGCGATTGACGCCATCGAGGTTTGGAATGAGCCGAATCTGATCCGCGAATGGCAGGGTACACTGCCGTTTAGTGGGGCAGGGTATATGCAATTGTTCCGCCCTGCATATGATGCGATCCGCGCTAATTCGCCGTCCATGGTGATTGTCACGGCTGGACTCGCGCCGACAGGTACGATCCCCAACATAGCAGTTGATGATCGCGTATTTTTACAGCAGATGTACGACGCTGGACTCGGCAGCTACCGGGATGTGGTCATCGGGTCACACCCGTATGGGTGGGGCAACGCGCCGGATGAAACCTGCTGCGATAATTTCCCTGATAAGGGATGGGATGACAACCCGCATTTCTTCTTCCTCGACAATATCCGTGCTACCCGTGATATCATGAATCGCAACAGTCATGGTGACATCGATATGTGGTGGACGGAATTTGGCTGGGCGACGTGGGAAGGTATCGGAAGTCCGCCGCCCGAAGTATGGGTGACCTATAACACCGCGCAGCAACAAGCGCAGTATGGTATCCGTGCGCTGGAGATCGGGCTGGCAACGCCGGGGGTCGGCGTGATGTTCCTATGGAATCTCAACTTCGCCACGCCGGAACGCGTCGAGCAGAGCATAGAGCAGACGGCCTATAGCATTATCAATCCGGCACTGCCGGTGCGCGAGCGTCCGCTGTATTGGGCGCTGGCAGAAGCCAATGGTATGTCTACACCATAACAAATCGCTAAAACAGACGATGAATTAAAACCGGGCTACCTGCTGGTAGCCCGGTTTTTTGTTGTTGCTGTAAAGGAGCGTTGGTGTACGCTCCTATTAGACGACCGCATGAGAATCGCCCCTACGCTATTTGTGTTCGTCTAGCTGAGGTTGATTTCCTCAAGGCTATCGCTGTCGTCGAACGAATCTTCATCGGGATCGAACGCGCCCTGTGCTTCAAGCGAGACTTCCGGCGCGATCAACTCGCGGTCCTGATAGGTGTGGAAGCCTGTTCCCGCCGGGATCAGCTTACCGATGATGACGTTTTCCTTCAGACCGTAGAGACGGTCAGCCTTGCCCTCGATGGCAGCACCTGCCAGCACCTTGATGGTGTGCTGGAAGCTGGCTGCCGACAGGAAACTATCGGTGCTGAGTGCGGTCTTGGTGATACCGAGCAGAATTGGGCCGCCTGCTGCTGGTTCCAGCGCGGCTTCGATCAACTGCTCGTTCATATTCAGCAATTGTAGGCGGTCGATCATCTCACCGGGCAGCAGAGGACTGTCACCGCTCTTGGTGATCTGCACCTTTGACAACATCTTGCGGATGATGATCTCGAAGTGTTTGTCCGAGATGTTCACACCCTGATTGCGGTAGACCTTTTGCACTTCGGACAGCAGATACTTCTGCGTCGCGTCTGCGCCGAGTATGCGCAGGATACGGTGCGGGTTCTTAGAACCCTCGGTCAACTGCTGACCGGGTATCACCGTTGCGCCTTCGTAGACTTCCGGTGTCAGGCGTGCACTGGACGGAATCTCGTATTCCATCTCCTGACGGCGCTCGTAACGGATGAATACGGTATGGCCTTCAAGATGGACGGTACCATCCATGCGGGCTGCGATCACCGCGTCATCGTCTTCAAGTGACTTGGCGATTACGTCACCTTGCTTGATTTTGGCTTCATCATCGACCAGAATGTCCCAACCGACAGGAATTTCATGCTGTTCGTTGATGACTTCGCTATCGATGATCGTAGCGATGCGCACGCCGTCGCGCTTGGAAAGGCGCAACGTGCCGCCAATATCGGTCATGACGGCCTCACCCTTTGGCTTCTTGCGTGCTTCAAAAAGTTCTTCCACACGCGGCAGACCGCTGGTGATGTCACCACTGGCCTGCGCCGTACCACCGGTATGGAAGGTTCGTAGTGTCAACTGCGTTCCCGGTTCACCGATAGACTGGGCAGCGACGATACCGACTGCCGAGCCGATACTGACCATATCGCCCGAACCGAGGTCGCGCCCATAGCAAAGGGCGCAAATCCCGTGAATGAGAGAGCAGGTCATCGGGCTGCGAACGGACACTTCTTCCAGGCTGGTCGCCTGAATTGCATCGGCGATGTCCTCATCAATCATTTCGTTACGCCCAACGATCAACGCGCCGCTATCCGGGTCGCGGATTTCACGCGCCGCGCAGCGCCCGATGATACGCTCGGCGAGGTTCTGACCGCCGATGTCATCACGGCGATAGACAACCATGCCGCGCTCTGTGCCGCAATCCATACGATTTACGATCACGTCCTGCGCGACATCGACCAGACGGCGTGTGAGATACCCGGCGTCTGCTGTACGCAGCGCTGTATCTGCCAGACCTTTACGCGCACCATGCGTAGAGATGAAGTATTCCAGGGCGTTTAGCCCTTCGCGGAAGTGGCTGCGAATCGGCAGGTCGATAATACGACCGGACGGGTCTGCCATGAGTCCGCGCATCCCCGCAAGCTGTGTGATCGGACCGAAACCGCCCTTTGTAGAACCTGAGATCGCCATGATCGCAATCGGTCCATACGGGTCAAGAGTATCTCGGATCAAGTCCTGCAACTTGTCTTTGGCGCGGCTCCACTCGTCAATGGTGATCTGGTAGCGCTCGTCCTCGGTCATTAGACCACGACGGAAGTCACGCTCTGCGCTATCGACCACATCTTCTGCTTCACCGAGGATTTTGTTGCGTTCTTCAGGAATCGTAAGGTCCTGCACAGCGATGGTCGTGCCGGAGATAGTCGCGTAGTGGAAGCCCATGTTCTTGATGCCGTCCACAACGTCGGTAGTACGCTCGGAACCGATCTTCTGATATGAACGGGCGACCAGTTGTTGCAGGCCCTTCTTGCCGAAGGTTTCCTGCACGAAACGCAATTCGTCCGGCAGGTTACGGTTGAAAATAGCACGCCCAACCGTTGTGATTTCTGGCTCTCCCTGCGGACCGCGATTGTCGTAGATATTGCCAAGCAGAATTGGCGTATGCAGGTTCACGAGGCCAAGACCGTATAGATACTCGACTTCGTCCATATCTACGATGAGACGGCGCTCGTGCAGATTGGAAATTTCGAGTACATCTTCAAGGCCATTATTGCGGATGTATTTCTTCATCTCATAGGCGTTCGCCAGCGTACAATCGACTTCACCCTCGATCAATGCTCGAACGGTGCGGTCAATCGCAGTTTCGAGGATGCGCTCGCGCCCGTTTTCATCACGCTCGGTAACGTTCTCGAACAGCTTCATACTGGGTATGACGCGGTGCATGGCGTAGTAGAACCCATTGGAACGGAAGGCGATACCGACCTTCACATCTGAGGTGTAGATGTTCTCAATGTTGCGGAAGTCGTCAGCACGCTTCTTCAGCGTGATGATTTCGACCGTTGGGTCCATCGTTAGATAGTAGTTGCCGAGAACCATGTCCTTCGACGGGCCGACAACCGGCTGACCGTCTGCCGGTTTCAGCAGATTCTTGGTACTGAGCATGAGTTCGCGGGCTTCTTCGACCGCTTTTTCGCTCAAAGGCACGTGGACAGCCATTTGGTCGCCGTCGAAGTCGGCGTTAAACGCGGAGCAGACCAATGGGTGAATCTGAATGGCCTTGCCCTCAACCAACTGTGGCTCAAACGCCTGAATACCGAGTCGGTGGAGGGTCGGCGCACGGTTGAGCAGCACCGGGCGCTCCTTGATGACCTCTTCCAGTACTTCCCAGACTTCAGGTTTCTCGCGCTCAATAATGCGCTTTGCACCCTTGACGTTGCTGGCGTAGTTATAGCGCACAAGGCGGCTGATGACGAAGGGACGATAAAGTTCCAGCGCCATCGTCTTGGGCAGGCCGCATTCGTGCAGTTTCAACCGGGGACCGATGACGATGACCGAACGCCCGGAGTAGTCTACGCGCTTACCCAGCAGATTGCGGCGGAAACGCCCCTTCTTGCCCTTAAGCATATCGCTGAGGGACTTCAGTTCGCGGCGACCGCGACGGCTGAGTGCCTTCCCACGCTGGCTGTTATCGATCAGGCTATCGACCGCTTCCTGCAACATACGCTTCTCATTGCGGACGATGACATCCGGTGCGCCAAGTTCTAGCAGGTGCTTTAGGCGGTTATTGCGGTTGATCACGCGACGATACAGATCGTTCAAGTCGCTGGTGGCAAAGCGTCCACCGTCTAACTGCACCATGGGGCGCAGGTCAGGTGGGATGACGGGTAGCACCGTGAGAATCATCCATTCAGGTCGATTCTCGCTTTTACGCAGGCTTTCGACCACGCGGAGACGCTTAGTAGCCTTCTTCTTGCGCTGCTTCGACTTGGTAGTGCGCACTTCCTTCCACAGTTCCTCCCCCAGTTTTTCGAGATTGAGGTTAGTGAGGATTTCATAAAATGCTTCTGCACCCATTTCCGCGCTGAATACACTGCCATACTTGCTGCGCAGTTCACGGTAACGTGCTTCTGACAGGAATTGCAACACATGCAGGTCTTTGAGTTCCTGCTTGGCTTTTTCAGCGGTCTGGCGCACGCTGCTAAGGCGATCGTCCAGTTCGCTGAGATGTTCTTCGAGATTGACTGCTGCCGAGTTGGTGATGCTGTCGGCTTCTTCGTTCAGTTTGTCGAGTTCTTTCTGGCGCATCGCTTCAATCTCGTTCTGAAGTTCGCCGAGGTAGTTCTGCGCTGCGGTGTTGACGTGGGCCAGATGATCGCTTTCGACGGTTTCGCCCTTGGCGGCGATGACAGTATTGGCACCTTCGAAGTTGATGTCGGAGGTCGCTTTACTGCCCATCAGCGTTTCAACGCGCTGCTGAACGGACTGTGCTTCCTGCATCAACTCATCACCGAGGCGAGCCAGTTCATTATCAAAGTGATCGTGAATGCTTTTGACACGACTCTCGAATTCGTTTAGGATCTTATCGCGCTCATCGCGGATTTCGGTCATCTGGTCTTCGATGTCACCGCCGAGTTCGCCTTCTTTTTGCTTCAACTCACGGTCGATGCGCTTGAGGGCACGCAGGCGTGCGTCTTCGTCAACGCGAGTGATGACATACTGTGCGAAGTACAACACGCGGTCGAGGTTGCGTCGACTCACATCAAGCAACAAGCCGAGATAGCTGGGAACGCGGCGCGTATACCAGACATGGGCGACCGGGGCTGCCAGTTCGATGTGACCCATGCGCTCACGGCGAACCGAGGCGCGGGTGACTTCTACGCCGCATTTGTCGCAGACGATGCCGCGATAGCGGATGTTCTTGTACTTACCGCAGTAGCACTGCCAGTCACGAGTCGGCCCGAAGATCGCCTCGCAGAACAGCCCATCTTTTTCTGGCCGCAGTCGGCGGTAATTGATCGTTTCTGGTTTGGTGACTTCACCATAGGACCAGGAGCGAATCTGATCTGGCGAGGCCAGACTGACTCGTAGTGCGCTGAATTCTTTCGCCTCCAACAAAGGGGGTCCTCCTCCGGGCTTACCTACCGATAAACAAGAGCAAGTGGGTTATAGGTGGCGGAATCAATAATGCGAACAAAAGAGTTCGTTCGCAAAGAACACAAATCAGCGCATGGATACGAAATCCATCGCTGATGGGTACTTGAAACGAATAGGTGAATATTCATGGATATGGAAGTATATCCACCTCGTACTGGTCTGTCAAGGGTTTAACACATAGAAAAAGGGTACGTCTCGCTAGCGAAATCATACCCTTTTCACACTCGTTTGTCAACTGGAATTTACACGATATCCAGGGCTTTTGCAAAGTCGCTAAAGCCAAAGTTGAAGGGCCTCGCGATAATTCGCCGAGAAATAGCGTCGAGCTTCGGGCAGATACCGAAAATCA
>DAOTXA010000175.1:0-3392 GCA_034435595.1 Anaerolineae bacterium
ATTGACGCAATGTTCACCATGTGACCATTCAAATCAAACGACATTCTATGCTATTTCTGCGCATCTCCCTATTTGATTTGTGATGCAAACCAAAATTGTAGATACAATAAGTTTGCTTTACACTTTAGTTTGCAATGCAAACAGATCGGAGCGCATAATGAACTCACCGTTCGCACAACTCGCCGCACTGAATAAACTTGTCCATGAACCGGCTCGGCTAGCCATTCTGACCGCCCTTGCTGCCGCCGACAGCATCGACTTCTTATTTTTGCAGCGCCTCACCGAATTGACGAAGGGCAACCTATCTGCCCACCTCACAAAGTTAGAGGCCGCCGAACTCATCAGCATCAACAAACACTTTGCAGGTAAAAAGCCTGTCACCACCATCCGGTTGACGCTGAAGGGTCAGCGTGCCATTCAACAGCACTGGCACCGGCTCGATCAACTGCGCCAACTATCCGCGCAATGGCAACCGACCTGACGTTCAGGCACTTTCTCGTCTCGCGGGGACCTGCCCTGCCGCGATCTGCCGCGCAATGATCTGGCGTGCTTTCGGCATCGTCGTCGTTACATGCACGTTTGCCGTCGCACGTGGATACAACGACCTGAACACCTCAAAGCTGCTCCGCACCAGTGGATTAACACCGACTACGACCACCGGCCCGGTCCCCTGCGGAGCCATCGCCGCAATCTGTCGCGCCTGCTTCAGCGTCGTCGGACTCCAGATCGGGTCCGGCAGATTCACCCCAACGCGAACATCCACAATCGCCGCCTGCATCGTCGCCTGTGGATCATTCGCCAGTGTATTCACCACCATAAGCGCACGATTCGCCTCAGCCCACGTCCAATGTTCCGGCAATACCGCAACCATCGTCGTACCCGCACCGTCGTCCCAATAAAGCTCAATTTCCATGCTTCATCTAACTCGAATACCCTACAAGTTTCCAGACGCTAACATTCAGGGGTGACACAGTTCTCAACATTTGATGAGAACCCGTTAACATTGGGCAAATTTGCGCGATAATAGTTATACGTTACAAACTTGTATGGCGGCGATTATCTTCAAATAATCTGCCACCGACATACGGAGACATCGGGAGATAAGCTATGAAATACCGGACCCTCGGTCGTACCGGCTGGGATGTATCGGCGATTAGTTTTGGCGCGTGGGCCATCGGTGGCGCATGGGGTGATGTGCCAGAAAACGACGCAGTCGCCGCTTTACACACCGCTATCGACAATGGCGTTAACCTTATTGACACCGCCGACGTATACGGCGACGGACGCAGCGAGCGCATTATCGCGCAGGTTCTTAAGGACCGCTCGGAAACGATCTATGTCGCCACCAAAGCCGGACGCCGCCTCAATCCACACGTCGCTGAAGGCTACACGAAGGAAAACCTCACCGCCTTCGTCGAGCGAAGCCTCAAAAACCTCGACACTGAAGCACTCGACCTCTTGCAACTCCACTGCCCCCCTAACCAGGTTTACTACATGCCCGAAGTATTCGGCGTGCTGGACGATCTCGTTAGCGCAGGCAAGCTGAAGCACTACGGCGTCAGCGTGGAAAAAGTCGAGGAAGCGCTGAAGGCCATCGAATACCCCAACCTCAAGACCGTGCAAATCATCTTCAACATGCTCCGCCAGCGCCCGATCGAACTGTTCTTCGAGCAGGCAAAAAAGCGGGACATCGGCATACTGGCGCGTGTGCCACTGGCTAGCGGATTGCTTACGGGCAAAATCACGGCAGAAACCACCTTCCCTGCCAACGATCATCGCAACTTCAACCGCCACGGACAATCATTTGATGTCGGCGAGACTTTCTCCGGTATTGAGAATTTTGATACGGGTTTGCAGGCGGTGGAAGGCATCCGGGCTTTGGTCCCCGACGACGTGACGATGGCACAGTTCGCCCTGCGCTGGATTCTCATGTTCGATGCAGTGACCTGCGCAATCCCCGGCGCGAAGAATTCAAAACAGGCCAGCGATAACACCGCTACCGTCGATCTACCCGCATTGTCCGATCGTCAGATGGGCGAAATTACCAGGTTGTACGACCGGTTTGTTAGGGAACAGGTTCATTTCCGTTGGTGAACACATACCAAAATAACGGTTTTCCAACCTGTAGAGGCGATTTTTTACGTTCTCAACCAATAATTCAGGAATTGTAACATCTAGTACGATTATAATTATGAGAAGTATCTATCCGGGAAGCAGGTAAACCTTATGGCACGGTTCCCAAACCGCAGCAGGAGCACGCGTCAATCATTGGCTTTCATAACGCTATTGATGAGCGCCCTATTGCTTATCATCGGTGGCTCACCTGCCGCCGCGCAAGGTACACAGGATATCCCTGTAGAATTTTTACCAGCCGTTGTCGGCACGTTTGGAATCGCGCAGGATGGTGTTGGCCTGTTCGGGGATGTCAACGACAGTTCCAATGGTATTGACTCTGGAAATATTGATTTGCGTGACGAACTCCCGCTTACATGCAGCAACGGACTTCGACCCGGAATCGAAGTCGCAACACTAACCTGGGTTCATCGCATGAGTACGCAAAACTTGCCGAATGTTCAGGACCCTATTGTGTTGTTTGGGCCAGTTTCTGGTGGATTGAGTTCAATCACCGCATCGCCGGATCGCATTTACCCCTGGTCCACCGTCCGCAATGGAAACACACTAACCTACGTCTCGTATAATGCTGATGTGACCAACATCATTAGACAAGTTGTAAATAATTCGGATGAACGCATCTTCCGAATTGAAGATTTTACTGTCCCCACTCAATTTGGTGCAGGACTTCAAATCTTTTACGAATGCCCGGAACTACCGCTCGTAGAAATACAGCGCAGTGAGGGCAACGACTTCTATTATGTTGATGGTCGCTCAGTTCCTGATCTTGGTCCAAATAGTGAGATCGTATGTAAAACCATTGAGGCCGACGTCAATACGCGCATTGCTTTGCTTGGTCTACAAACACCCGGATCTGCCAATAAGCTAACGCGCTTCACTGTCATCTGGTATGCCACCGGCAGCGGACCAATAATCGACGATATCGTTGGCCCGGAACCAACAGGGACTTATGTCGAAGGCGATCTCCAACGTGTAAATCTCGGCGTCATCACACAACCGACTCCTGCCGAAGAATGGGACGGACGTGTTGTACAGGCTACAATTCGTCCATCAGACACATGGATTTGCCTTCAGGGTGAGTCACCGACGGATGAGGAATATGCACCAAGCAATGTTCCTGGTCAGAATACCGAAGGTGCCAGCGGTATGATCGTGGGTGCGACCTTCTCAATTCCAGTCTCATCCCTGACTACCCCACCCGACCCGATTGACCCGCCTGATCCAGTTGACCCACCCGATCCGGTTGATCCGCCCGATCC
>DAOTXA010000176.1:0-1751 GCA_034435595.1 Anaerolineae bacterium
TGCTACGGGGTAGGGTTGTGCCAATCAAGGATTAATCGTTATGGCACATGCGCATCGCAGTAAGAGGACATTGCGAATAGAACTGGATATCGCCAAGCCAGAAGAACTGGATCTGTATGAAAGGCTGCGAGTTTTGAAGAAGTCACGCCAATATTTACCAACGGTTCGCGAGGCGTTGGCATTGCTATTTAGCCTGCAAGATGGCCGGATCGACGTGCTCCAGGCGATGTTTCCCGACCTGATCGAGGTACTGAAACGAGAGGGTGCTGAGGAATTAATGAGCCGCCAGAGTCATGATCTGGCTGGTAAATTGATTGACCTTCAGGCTGCTATTGAGCAGATCAACGCCAATGGCGGTAGTCCTAAGTCGTTGCTTAGTGGACCAAAAGAGATGTCCGTGCCACAGTTTTCGCTACCGACATTTGATGATGAGGAGGAAGAAACCGTACAAGTTCGGCGCAGCACAAGCACTGATGCAGGCAAGAATTTCCTGCGGTCAATGGCCGCTCTCAATAATTTGACGATAGATACAGATGAGGATGAAGCACAAACATGAGTGACCATATTGCAAGTGTGGATGCTGGGAACGGTGGCGTGAATGCCGTCATCTCAACTGGCACAAAAAAGGGGTACAAGTCCTACTACACACCATCAGTCCGGGCTGCGGCCACCGGGGACACGCTGGGCATCGACCATTTCGAGATGAGCTATAGCTACGTGGATTGGAACGGCCATCGCTATGTTACGGGTGATGATGTTACCAAGATCACTAAGCGTGGTCTGGAACGTCATGTTGGGTCGAACCGCTACGGCAACGAGTTTCATCAGATGCTAGTCGCCAAGGCCCTGGCCGAACTGGGTGTTAAATCGGGTGAGGTAGACCTGACCTTATTCGCGCCTCCCGGATTGTTCGTTGAGGCTCGTCAGATGATGCTAGACCGATTTATGACTGATCCGCCGGTGAAGATCCAATTGAAAAAAGATAAGTCTCCGCGTGAGTGGTCGTACAAGTCCATTACTGTATGGCCCGAGGGCATGGGTGCCGCGATGTGCATCGCGCTGGATGCCGACGGCAAAATGAATAATGGTGCATTGCTGAGTGGTGATACCGTCATCTTGGATGCAGGTGCTCATACGTTGGACGCGCTCAAGATGAGCGATGGCAACTTCAACCCGGAGCAACTGGAACACGCCACCTGGGAAGCCGGGGGTGTGGACGTGCATATCCGCCAACCGATCTTACGCGCTGTGAAGAAGATGAAC
Source organism: Anaerolineae bacterium (assembly GCA_034435595.1). Lineage (GTDB taxonomy): Bacteria > Chloroflexota > Anaerolineae > Aggregatilineales > Phototrophicaceae > JAVJSU01. The sequence continues at coordinate 1,264 of DAOTXA010000176.1, forward strand.
ACTGATTTTGAAACGTTGACTGTAGATGACATTGACAGGGTGATCCGCTCAGGTCTGACAACTGGCGATTACATAGTGTCTGCTGCTGGTTTAGAAGTGGACATCGAACCGCTGGTAAAGAAATACGCCGAGCGTTATGCCGAATGGACAGCCAACAATATCTGTGATGGTGTCTTTGGTGGGTTCAAGGGCATTAAGTCGGTGATCTTAGTGGGGGGTGGGGCGGTCCTGATTGAGGATTATCTGACCGATTGGTACGGCGATAAGATCCTGGACCGCAAAAAGCATGCCGAGACCAAGAAAATCCACCCGGTTGATATGAACGCGGTTGGGGGGATGCGCATGGCGATGTTCCTACAACGCCAGAAAAAGCGTGCCTAACGTTGAGGACACCAGACGCCAGTGGAACTACTCACTGGCGTTTTCAATTGTATACCTAGTCGCGTCTGCGTCGATAGCTGCTATCCAGTCGGGGTGTAATTGCTGCG
>DAOTXA010000177.1:0-10299 GCA_034435595.1 Anaerolineae bacterium
GCATCCTGACCCGTGACCGGGATGTAGGGCAGACCCTGATTTTCCAGCGCGGCGATGATGGCACCGGCGAGGCCGTCATTGGCGGCGATGGCGGCGTCGATTTCACCGTTGGCGGCGGTCAGCATCTGCTCGAAGATGACCAGCGCTTCCTGGTTGTCCCAGTCCGGCACGCTCTGATCGTCAACTTCGGTCCAGTCGCCGCTGTCGAACAGCGGGTTGATGACACCGTCATAGCCGTTCTTGAACAGGGTGGCGTTGTTGTCGGTCGGGGAACCGTTGAGGACGGCGACAGCCGGGTTTTCGATGCCAGCGTCTTCGACTGCGGCAACCAGACCTTCACCCTGAAGGCGACCAACGGCTTCGTTATCAAAGCTGATGTAGAAGTCGGCACCGGGGCCTTCGATGGTCAGACGGTCGTAGTCGATGATGGCGACACCGTTCTCACGCGCCAGTTCGATGATGGCTGCGCCCGATGCGCTGTCGAGGTTGACCATGAGGATGACGCTTGCACCGTCGGTGATGGCGGCTTCGGCCTGTGTCAACTGCGTGCGGGCGTCACCTTCGGCGTTGACGATGCTGTACTCGACATCGGCCTCATCAAAGGCGGCGGCAAGGAAGCGGCGGTCGTCGTTTTCCCAGCGATCCGAAGAGGCGCTGTCCGGCAGCAATACGGCGATACTGCCGTCGTCCTGTGCGCCGACAAATGAGGCACTCATCAACGCGAGGATACCAACCAGCAGCATGAAAAGGAAACGGAAATTGGTCTTCATAGGGGTCCTTTCTATAAAACAAAATGGTTTTAGTGATTTAGTTCGGGCACTGGTAGCGGTTCCAAAAAAACCACTTTTTCCCACAGCACCACGCGAGAGTGTAGCATATTCACCCTGTCGAAACAATCACTTCTCATGGATAAAACGCCACTCTGAGAGCGCTTTCAACATTCCGCACAATGATAGCGTTGTCATCGCGGCAATATGAGAAACAATGTGGGCAAGTTGCCCTATTTGGTGGGCAGGCGACTTAGCAGCGCGTCTTTGAGATCAGGGGCATCATCGCAGCGAGTGATCGTCACCGTCGCGCAGTTATGGAACTGCATAAACTCGCGGATCGCGCCCGTTAGCCCGTCCACAAGCGCGTCATCGACAGTCACGCCCGGTTCGAGGTGCAGCGCGTGGATGATGAACTGTTTCTGTTTGCGGTTGATCTTGGGATCAATGCGCCCGACCAGTTGCCCGTTGTGTAGAATCGGCAGCACATAGTAGCCATATTTGCGCTGCTCCTTCGGCGTATAGACTTCAATGCGATAGTAGAAGTCAAATAGCGCCTCGGTGCGTTCGCGGTGCCAGATGAGATTGTCAAAGGGCGATAGAAACACGGTCAATTGTGATTCGTCGCTGCTGTCTTCCAGTTCGTCAATGCGTTCGAGATCGCGGTGATAGATATAAGCTGGTTCTTCCCAACCGGTGACTTCTACCTCAATGACGGCTTCTTCCGCCATCAATGCCTCCAGATGTTGTTTGGCGTGCCCGGTTTTGCTGCGGCTGACCCGATAGTAATCACCAATGTGCGGGATTGTCCCCACGCCGATATGTCGCAGCCCGTTCAACGTCGCCCAGCGGCGATAATCATCCACCGTATGATCGTAGGTATCGTCAGTGTGGGCGAGGACGCGGTTTGCCAGATCATAATAGCGGCGGAAGCTCTCGCGGCGGTCGATCATGAGTTCGCCGGTTTCAAACAGATATTCGAGCGCGTATTTAGCCGGTTTCAGGTTCCACCAGCCGCCTTTGCCCGGTCGTGGCGTGTCGAAATCTTTGGACGACAGCGGGCCGCGTGCCTCAATCTCATCTTTGACCAATTGCAGCAGCGCGTCGGGGTCATTGCCCATGCGCTTGAACCACCCGGCGTATTGCTCGCGGGTGCGAATGCGCATACGCGGCTCAAAATATTCCAGGTCCTTCATGGGGATCAAGCAGGCGGCGTGTGCCCAGTATTCGAACAGAAAGCGCTCTGGCAGTAGCGCGTCGAGATCGGCCACGTCATACAATCCGGCGCGGGCCAGCATCACCAGATAGTGACTGCGTGCCGTCACACTGATAGAGTCGAGTTGCAGCAGGCCGATATGCCAGATGATCTGTTCCAGCGTGTCTTTATCTGTGGATTCTGGTCGCCGGACAAGCTGTTGTTTCTCAATCGCCAGACGACGGACAGTATCAATGGAGATGGCGCGAGGCTTGGTCATAAGAGTCCGCTTTCGTTAAAGGCACAGGCATCAAGATCAGGTCAATTACGATTTACCGTCCATTCTTAACCAAAATTACGCGGATAAGCAACAGCGGCCCGGTTTTTGTGCAAACACTCACCTGCCCAAGTATGACGGAATGCACTGGTAGCAATACTGGTGCGCATACACAATGAAGGGCAATTGAATCCGTAGTCAAATCAGGTTGAGGTACTTATGCGCAAGGGAATGATTTTACTGGTGCTGTTGCTGGCGATACTGGTCCTGACCGCATTGCCCGCACAGGCGCAGGATACTGCCGAACTGCCCGTTGTATACGCAGTGTTCTTCTATCTGGATACTTGCCCGCACTGTCATGATGTCATCAACAACGTGTTCCCGCTGATGGATGATGAATTCGGGGAGCAGTTGCAGATTATTGGTCTGGAAGCCAGTACGGAAATGGGCGGTTACTATTTCTTCCAGGCCTGCGACTTTTATGGTATCCCTGAAAACTCCTGCGGGAGTGTGCCACTGCTTGTAATCGGTGAAACCGAGTGGATGCTGGGCGCGGTCGAAATTCCGAACCGGGCGTTTGATCTGGTCCGTGACGGGCTGGCGGCAGGGGGCATTCCACTACCAGAATTTATCCGCGCTGATTTTGAAGCGGCACAGGCCGCCGAAGCCGCACAGGAAACCGCCGGTGAAACCACCGATGCAGGCGCGTCTGTACCGGCAGCAACGGCTGATGAATCTGCGCCCGCACTGGCTGACGCTACCGAAATCGACGCCAGTACCAGTGTCGCTGATCGTCTGGCGGCAGACCCGGCGGCTAATGCCGTTGCGATTGCCGTGCTGGTCGTGCTGGTGTTGAGCGCGTTCGGCGTCATCGTCCTCGGTCGCAGCGGGCAGCTTGCCGCCAGCAAACTGCCGGGGATCGTGGCGCTGGTCGCGGTAGTCGGCGGGATCGTGATGGGGCTTTCACTACTCAGCAATACGGGCGGCGACACCTTGGTGCTGGTAAGCGTGCTGGTCGTGCTTGTCACCCTGTCCTTCGCCACCCTGTTCCTGGTCGCGCCCACCGAACCGCGTGACCTTCGTAGATACGCGCTGCCGCTGGTGTTGGTCGCCGGGTTGGTCGTCGCCATTTATCTGGCGCAGGTCGAAACCGGAGATTCGGCGGCGGTATGTGGCGCGATTGGTGATTGCAACACCGTCCAGCAAAGCGAATATGCCAGTTTGTTCGGCGTGTTGCCGGTCGGTGTGCTAGGGATCATCGGCTATGTGGCGATGTTGGCTGCGTGGGGCGTGACCTTATTGAACGGGGGAAAGTCGGCGTATGCACCGCTGGCGAAGGCGATTCTGTTCTGGATGGCGCTGGCTGGCGTCGGCTTCTCGATCTACCTGACGTTTTTGGAGCCGTTTGTTATCGGTGCGACCTGTGCATGGTGCATCACCTCTGCGTTGACGATGCTAGCCGCCCTGTGGCTTTCTGCGCCACAAGGCTGGCAGGCCGCGACACAGGTCATCATCGATGAGTCAGACTCCGCCGCGCCTGCGTCACCGGCCTAAGCAAACATTGAACCGCGAAGGGAGAAGGGCACACAGGATTTTCTGCTTTGTCTTCTTTCTTCGTGGTTACGCTTTTTCTTTGTCATATTCACGGTAGAATAAAGCGCAGGTCTGGGAAATCGCACGCTAAAGGAGCGAATTTCAATGAAGATGCACATGCGCCATGCTGCGCGCTGGCTGTTGATTCTGATGTTGTGTGGAGTGGTCGCGGCTGCGCCCGTTCTCGCGCAGGATGACGAAGCCACGGAAGAACCCGCCGCTGCCGAAGAAGTCGAAGGTGAAGAAGCGCCTGCGGACGCTGAATCTAGCGAAGAAGAAGGCGAGCACGCTGAAGACGAAGAACACGGCGACGAATCTGCTGGCGAAGACGTAGAAGAGAGCGAAGAGGAAGAAAGCCCCGAAGGTGTCGAAATCCTCTTCCTGCTGCTGGGCATCGGCGCAGTGCTGCTGGTCGGCATGTTCGCCATCGGTCAGGAAAGCGCGAAGAACACGGCCAACAAAGAGGAATAGGTAGCCCGCTACCACGGTGAATCAAAACGGCACGCTTCAACTGTATGTATGCAGGGAGCGTGCCATGTGTATGCTGTGCTAAATCTGTTTTCGCTATTTTAAAGCTGGTGTGTATTGCCGCAGGCCGTGACGATCGTAAATCAGCGGTCCTTCGTTGCGCATTTGGGCAATCCCGGCGCTGGTCAGGCGCTTGTATAAATCCATGAATCCGTGCGGCTTGACGATAAAGCAGTTGCCGCCCTTTTGAAAGACGCTGTCCATCAGCGATGCCTCGTCGTGCATGGTCGCCACCACGATGTACATTCGTGGGAACATGCGCCGCAGCTTGTACGTCAGATGCAGCCCGTTGATATCTGGCAGTTGCATGTCAATGATCGCCAGCGGCAGCTCGCTAAGTTTTTCCGCCAGGGCCAGCGCCACCGCGCCGTTCCCGGCCCCGACCACATCAAACCCGGCCTGAGTCAACAGTCGTTCGAGAAAATCACGATTGGCGGGCGTATCATCGACCACCAGGGCTTTTTGGCTCATGCATGCTCCCCAAATCTCTGTGGCATGTTCGTGCCACAAAATATATCTTTCTCCTCAACTTCTCATTATGAGGCCATTCGCGCTTTATGTCTACGCATGTAATAGCCTCATTGAGTTAAGGCTTGTTGGAGATATTGCCGATCGCCGGACCGTACTTTATCCTTCGTTTGGTATCGAATGCCCGTTCGTAGCACGCTGACTGCTGTGCTATGCGGCGCATCTTCGGGAATTTTTCGCACGTATAAAGCGGGTTTCGATTGCAGGGGCGTGCAAACTCCGTTACCATCCATTTGTTATGCGAAGACTATGACCAAGAGGAGTTTTGTGATGGCGTTATTCCCCCGCGCAAGCGGAATTTTGCTGCATCCGACCTCGCTACCCGGTCGCTATGGCATCGGCGACCTCGGCGAGTTTGCTTACCGGTTTGTGGATTATCTGAAAGACACGGGCCAACAATACTGGCAGGTCTTGCCGCTGGGTCCCACCGGCTATGCAGATTCGCCCTACCAGACGCTATCGGCGTTTGCGGGCAACCCCAATATGATCAGCCTCGATAAGCTGGTTGGCGAGGGCTTGCTGAATCACGACGATCTGGCGGATGTGCCCGACTTCCCGGTGGACCGCGTGGATTACGGCCCTGTGATCGAGTATCACAAGAAGAAGTTGCTCATTGCACACGAACGCTTCAAGACAAAGGCGACATCCGAACGTAAGGACGAACACGCTGCATGGTGCAAGCAAAACGCGGGTTGGCTGGACGATTGGGCGCTGTTTATTTCGGTCAAGAACAGTGTGGGCGGCAAGCCCTGGGTCGAATGGGACGAAGGTATCGCCCTGCGCAAGCCGGATGCGGTCAAGGCTGCACAGGTGCGGTTTGCGCAGGATATTGAGGCGCAGAAGTGGCTGCAATGGGTGTTTTATACCCACTGGGGCGACCTGAAAAAATACGCGGCGGATCGTGGGGTTCGCTTTGTCGGCGATATTCCTATCTTTGTCGCCCACGATAGCAGCGATGTTTGGGCCAACCGTGAGCGCTTCTTCCTGGATGCGAAGGGTAACCCGGAAGTGATCGCCGGGGTTCCGCCGGATTACTTCAGTGAAACCGGGCAGCGTTGGGGCAATCCGCTATACAAGTGGGATGTGATGAAGGCAGACAAATACGGTTGGTGGATCGCCCGCGTCAAAGCTATGCTCGAACTGGTAGACCTGATGCGCATTGACCACTTCCGGGGGTTTGAAGCCTACTGGGAAATTCCCGCAGAAGAAGAAACCGCCATCAACGGCAAGTGGGTCAAAGGGCCGAATGTCGAGTTCTTCCACGCGCTCAAGGATGCACTGGGCGAACTGCCGATCATCGCCGAAGACCTCGGTGAGATCACCAAAGAGGTGGAGGACATGCGCGACGACCTCGGCCTGCCGGGGATGAAGGTGTTGCAATTCGCATGGAGCGACCCCAAAAACCATTTCCTACCGCACAATCACACGGTCAACTGTGTGGTATACAGCGGCACCCATGACAATAACACGACCGTTGGCTGGTGGCAGAATGAAGTTGACGAGCATACCCGCAACTTCATCAGCGATTACCTGCAAAGCCCGGTCAGTGACCCGGCGTGGACGCTGATCCGCCTCGGTATGGCATCACCCGCGCATACGTTCATTGTCCCCATGCAGGATATTCTAGGGCTGGGCAAAGGCGCACGCATGAACACGCCCGGTATTGAAAGCGGCAACTGGCAGTGGCGGATGCGCCCAGAGGCGCTGCACGGCCCCGCGAAGGACCGCCTCGGTCATCTGACGTGGCTCTACCAGCGCCGCCCTGACCAGCGCGAGCGCAACTATGGCGACATCGCCAAGCCGCGCAAAAGCGAGTAGACAAACCGGCGAAAGAAGCAAGTTCGAGGCGAACGCTCGTGTTTTGCGTCAGTGATTCACTGATCCGTAACTGTTGATGGCGGACGTGCAATTGCACGTCCCTACAACACGATATCTATGGTTTTGTGGTAAGGACGCCCAACTGGGCGTCCGCCTAGATCAATTTCATGGCAACGTGAACAGGTACGGTTTATCGCTTTTCAGGGGGCAATCATACCATGTAGCGTTCATTTCTTACGCTTCTTCTGCGGCAGTGAGCGCACATAGACCAGACATTTCTTTAGCCAGGGCACGAGCAGCGACGCATTGCGCAAATATGCGGGGGGAACCTCAACGTAATTCTTGCTCATCCCCGATTCTGCGCCTTCGACCGCCAGCAAGTCGGCTCGATCCGACTCTGCTAGTTTAAGCGCGAGGCCCTTGCCATAGTACCCGGCGAACATGCGCCCGTCCACATAATAGCCCATGCCGCCAAACATCTTGCGTGTGACCAGCGCTGTGCCCGGTTCCGCTTCTGCCAGCGCATCGCGCAGCGTGTCTGCGTATTGCGCCATGAATGCGGCGTGTTCCTCTTTTGTACGTTCTTCTGTACGTTCTTCTGACATTGTGATCGCCTGTGTATTTTTGAACTTTTGTTCTATTCTACCACTATATTGATCAATTGACCAAAGGAAGCGCATAGGCGCACAGATGAATCCACATTTCTTCCCGGCTTCGTGCCTTTGTGGTCAGGCTGCTCTGGAATTAAAACGACCCGCCATGTGGCAGGTCGTTCGTGTTTCACGAAATAGAAATCGAGACGAACTTATTTCAGTTCGACCTTCGCGCCTTCGTCTTCCAATTTCTTCTTGGCTTCTTCGGCGGCGTCCTTGCCAACCTGCTCCAGGACGGTCGCGGGCGCACCTTCGACCAGTTCCTTCGCTTCCTTCAAGCCGAGGGTGGTGACGGTACGGATCGCCTTGATGACGTTGATCTTCTTCGCGCCAACGTCGGTGAGGATCACGTCGAATTCAGTCTGCTCTTCTTCCGGCTCGGCGTCAGCGGCAGCACCGGCGACACCGGGCATGGCGGCCATCATCATGCCACCGGCGGCGGCCTGCACGCCCCACTTTTCTTCCAGCATTTCCTTAAGCTGCGAAGCTTCGAGGATGGTCAGGCTGCTCAGTTCTTCCACAATCTTTTCAAGATCGGCCATTGGGTTTGACTCCTTTGTGTCAGGTATCCCCGTGTATTCGGGGGGGAATGTACGTATAGATTTAGAGCTTTTACTTGCAAGTTGTTAGTTTTTACCTTCATCGGCATACGAAACCACCTCAAAGTGAGATTCGCATTTGCACATGAACGAATGACTAACGACTCTGTTTCTACGCTGCGTCTTCTGCACCGCCGCCGTCGCCATCGTCGCCGCCCTGGTCGTCGATGTAGGCTTGCAGCACGTTGACGATCTGACCGTTCGCCGCGTTGATAGCGCTGACGATGCCCGTCGCCGGTGAAACCATCAGTCCGATAATCTGGGCACGCAGTTCGTCCAGTGTCGGCAGCTTGGAGACAGCTTCGACCTTTTTCGGGTCCAGCACATCTTCTGCCATGACACCGCCCTTGATGCCGAGTTTTTCCTCGAACTGGGGTTGTCCGGCATAATCAAGCACAGCTTTTGCCACACCGGGCATGTTTTCCATGCCAAATGCGACACCCACCGGCCCCTTCAGCAGATCGTCTGGCACAGGCCAGCCGCGCTGTTGCAAGGCTTTGGTGAACAGCGTGTTTTTGGCGACGAGATAGTAACCCTCTGCTTCACGGACTGCCTGTCGCAGCCCATCGACCTGCGGTACACCCAGCCCGCCAAATTCCACCAGCACAAAGCCGTTGGATTGATCCAGCAGTTCAGTATACTGCGCGACAAGTTCTTCTTTACGTTCGCGTGTAATAGCCAATCGCGTTTCCTCCTTTCCTGAAGTGTCTGGTTCTTGCGAACCAGCATCCCGGTGTATGATGCCGGGGAACAAAAAACGGCCCCGCAGACATGCAAAGGCCGTGACACAGTCACATCAACCGGCGCAAATTTATCGCGCCTTGAAGCCCTTACCTCGGCAGGAGATTAAGCGTATGCGTGTCATAAGTTGCACGCCCGCGCCTGCTGTCTGTGGCAAAGCGTATTTTGTTATGCAAGCATTATAAAGTGCGAAACGTGGGTGTCAAGGCAAACTACTGCGCGAATCGGGCAATCGCTTGACAATATTGCGCAATATTCAGTACACTACGCATATGTGAAAAAAAGTACAAATTACGCGAGGCCGAGTATGTCCGACAAGAAAACGCCACCTGACGGTGAACCCCGCCCCAGCCGCTACCATCCCCTGTATCACCAGCGCCGCCTGGAAACGCCTGCCGAACGTAAACTGCGCGAAATGACAGAACAGTTCGACAGCGAGAAAGTATCGGCTTCGGGCAAGAAGTTAAACTTTAAATACGATCCCAACGTCCCGGCAGATCAGCGGGTGGCGTTCACGATGCTCCACGAGGCGAATATGGCCCCGGAGTGGATTGAGCGCGGCAAAGCCCTGCGGCATGATCTTAAGCAGCTAACGGGCAAAATTGACCGCGCCGTCCGCGAGTATGACCGCGCCTATGCCGCCGCCGAAATGGATCGCAGCGGTAAGGCGGAACAGTTGCGCAAGAATGCCCGCGACAAGTGGAACAGTGTCCGCCGCAAATTAGCGACCAAAGCCGCCGACTACAACCGCGATGTGCTGAACTATAACCTCAGCCTGCCGCCCGGTGTCCAACACAAACACTTTTTCGACTTTGATAAAGAGGTGGAAAAACGCCTGCGCAAAACGTAAGCATCCCGCCGGATTGATCACCAGATTGTTACCAGTTCTAACGGACAGCTTATACCCGCATAAAACATCGTTTACAAATTAGACATACTGTTGGGGTACTGTTGACCAGTAAAGCGATATGCTTTCTAACATCGCTATAGCTAACTTTATTGGAGTGTACTCCCATGTCTATGCAATTCCGTAAAAATCTCCTGGCGCTGACGGCAGCCATGCTGTTGATTGCACTGGGTTATGTGATTGGTTCCGGCGTGCTGACCAGCACCGCACAGGACGAATTTATCCCCGTCACAGAAGTCAACCGCACCGGTAGCCCGCCGCTCTCTGCGCAGGAAACCATCTTCGCCAGTATTTATGAAAACGTCAGCCCGTCTGTGGTGGCGATTAGCGTCGTTGCCGAGCGCACCGACGGTTTCGGTGGTTCCGGCGTAGTATCCGGTTCCGGGTCCGGCTTTGTCATCGACAAGAACGGGCACATCGTGACCAACTTCCATGTCATCGAAGGTGCGACTGAAATTGAAGTCAACTTTCTTGACGGTTCTATTGTACGTGCCGAGATCGTCGGTGAAGACCCCGACAGTGACCTCGCCGTCCTCAGTGTCGATATGCCGTCAGAGCAGCTTTATCCGGTGCAGTTCGGCAGCGAAGACGATCTGATCGTCGGGCAGCAGGTACTCGCTATCGGCAGCCCCTTCAGGCAGCGCTGGACGCTGACAGCGGGCATCATCAGTGCGCTGGACCGCCGTATCGACA
>DAOTXA010000178.1:0-7484 GCA_034435595.1 Anaerolineae bacterium
CGCTCTGGCGGCAGACCGAGCTTATCGAGCGCGACATCGGTAATCAGCTTTGAGGGCTTGCCTGCCAGCAAATCAAGTGAGCGCCCGGTCAAATGCGTCAGCGCCGCAATCGTTGCCCCGGCGTCAGGGATGCCGCCCCCCGGCATGGGGCAGGTTTTGTCGGCGTTGGTGGCGAAGAAATGCGCTCCGTTCAGTAAAGCCTGATACGCCGTGTTGAGCTTGCGATAGTCCAGCGTGCGGTCAAATGCGACGACAACCGCATCCACTCCTTCGGGCAAAATCACCTCTTTTTCGTCCTGCGTGTCGAACTCGTCCATCACCTGCAAACCGTGTCCGCGCAGTTCATCACGCAATGACTGCTCGCCAATGAGATACAGGCGCAAATTCGGCTGCGTTCGCGCTAGATGATAGCCCAGCACATACGCCGCAGTAATGACATCATCCGGCGGCGTAGGGATGCCAAGGCGGGTGAGTTTGTTGGCGTAAGCACTGCGCGGTTCCAGCGGCTTATTGCTGACGAATAGCGTCCGGCGACCTGTCTCCCGCAGGTGGCGTATTGTCTCCACGGCACCGGGCAGCGCCAATTCACCGAGATAGATCGTACCGTCCAGATCAAAAATTACGCCGTCGATTTGCATAAACTATCCACCCAGTTGCAATGCCGGTTGCAGGCGATGAACCCCCTGTGGCGCATAACCGAGTTCCCCGGCAACGCCCAGAATATCTGCCATCAGATACACAATACTCAACCACATCTCCGTACCCTGCAAACCGGGTTCGTGCTGCTCCGAAAACGCAAACCCCTGCCCCGCCTGCCATTGTGTCAGTGTGCGTTCTAGCTGGCGCTGCATCAAGGAGATGATCTCGTCATCACGGTGATTCGTCTGCTGGCGACACAACCACAGCGGATGCACGATATCCAGCAAATTACAGGCCGTGCGGTCACGTTCCACGAACTCACCGTATTGCCGGGTATGTGTCAAAATCGTGTCGATGCTGGTTTCGGGATACGGCAGCGGCATCCCGAACTGCGCATAGGTCCCGCGTGTCAATCGATAGAAACCGTTGACCGGTTGCAGCCATCCCTGTTCCGGCGTGGGCGTGCCCCACATTCCCGTGGCACGATTGGCATTCGTCAGCAACCAGCCGAACACCATTTCCGGCCCCCGCATACCCTCGAAGTAGCGACGATTGAAGTACACGCCTGTTCCGTAATGGTCGATCCATGCCCCCGCCCCCCACGCATTCGTCGTCCACGGACGCGCCGACAATTCCGCATACAGCGCCGACTCTTCAAGGTCGTTGACCGCATGAATCGGATATTTGAACGTACCGTCCAGACATTCCAGCGCATAGCCAACCGCCAGCAGATGGTATCCGGCAAGGCTGCCGATGATGTTGCGCGGGTCCTTCCACGGGTCAGGCAGCAGGCCCGTTTCCGCGTCCTGAAAGCCCTGCAATTTGACGATGAGTTCGTCTTTCGGCAGTAAATCAGGTACGTCACCGAACATCGCAGCGATTTCAACCGCATCGCACCAGGCGCGGACCGTTGGCCCGCCTGCCTGCGGATCAACATAAGCGGCGCTGCCGTCTACCTCATCTACATAGCGGGCGATCACTTCGCGGTATTCATCCCCGACCTGCACGCCAAATTCACGCACTTTGGTCACCAGCGACGACGGCTTACTCTTGTTGCGACGATCACGGATGACCTTCGCCGGATTACCCCCCACGACGCTATACTCCGCAACGTCTTTCGTCACCACCGCCCCGGCAGCGACGATGCTGTGTGCGCCGATGGTCACGCCGTCCAGCACAATCGCGCCGGAACCAATCCACACGTCATCCTCAATCGTAATCCCCTTGCGGTTGATCCCCTGTTTGTGAATCGGTTGGTCCATATCGTCAAAATTGTGATTGAAGCCCAGGATGTGCGCCTGTCCGCCGATGCGCACCTGATTACCAATACGGATGAATCCGCGCACAACCGCATAGGCATTGACCGTACTATCTGCGCCGATTTCTACATCCATCCCAATTTGCGAACCAATGGCGACAAAACTGCGTTCGCCAATGGCAAATTTCCCGTCGTAACTGGCCCCTTCCGCCAGATAGACATCTGCGCCGATTTCCACCTCGCCCCGTTCTAGCAGGCTAGCTTGAAACATGCGCTGGCGCTCGCGCTCTCCCTCACTGGCGAGACTGCGATACCTCCACGGATGGTACTCAAATTCAGACATATCCGGCCCGTTCCCCGATGCGTGAACATAAAAGGACACGCGCACTATGGCAGCGTGTCCTCTCGATTGTACAACTTGCAGCGCTTAAAGCGTGGCGGTATGGATATGACCTTCTGCATCGGCGACGATGACTTCGCCTGTACTGGCAGCCAGGGCGATCAAATCCGACGCCGCGCCGATTTCTAGCGGATGCCACTCACCGGACGTATCGCCAGAGATCAACACCCCCCGCGAAAGCAGCGCCACCACGCGCCCGTCAGATAGCGTTTGCAGCGCGTTCACCGGCGCGTCAAACTGCCGTCCTACCGGGAAATCTTCCCCCGATTGCCAGCGATATACACCACCCGTTTCCGTTCCGATCAGCAGTTCGCCCGATGGCAGCATCGACAGACTCAACACCGGGCACAGGTCCTCCGGGAAATCCAGATCGCGCCATGCACGCCCGCCGTTCGTACTGCGATAGAGTCCGGTTTCCGTCCCGGCATAGATGGTGTCGTTCCCCGCAGTGACGATACTGAGGATATTCAGATCGAGCAGGCCAAAGTTCCACCGTGACCACGATTTCCCGCGATCCAGCGTGATGAACATGCCATCTTCGCTTGATCCGGCAAAGGCCGCGCCGTCGCGCTCATAATCCGGCGAGAAGGCCACGCGCATGATCGTCGCGGGTGGCGGTGGTAGCGGCGAAATATGCCACGATTTACCCTCGTTTTCAGAACGCACAATACCCCCGGTCCCCCCGGCGAAGATCGTGCCATCGGCAGCAATATCGACAGCCGTCGTCACCAGCGGCTCGTCGGTGTCGATTTCAAGATTGGCAAACGCGAAAACCCAGTCATCGCCATCACGCCGGTACAGGCCAGAATGACGCGCCGCATATGCCGTTCCATCCGGCCCGAACGCGAGATCGTAAACATAATCGACCATTATGTATCAAACTTCCGGTGCGGCGTGCGAACATGAACCAGCGCATCAACAGTCAACGCAAGGGCCGAACTGCGGATCGCACCCTGCACGACCGCGTCAATCACCGTAGACACATCGACAATGCCCGCTTCGATCACATCAACGACTTGTTCGTTGCGCAGATCATAGCCCCAGATGACGCCCGTTTCTTCGTTCTGGGCGAAGATGTTCGCCATCACGGTCCCCGGATCAAAGCCGGAGTTCTGCGCCAGTGCCCGCAGCGGTTCTTCCATCGCCCGCATCAGAATGCGATACGCGGCGCGTTTCTCGTCCTCATCAGGCGGGATGCTGTCGAGGGCTTCGCGCAATGCCTGCGCACAGTGCAGAAAAGTCACACCACCACCGGGGACAATCCCATCAGCGACCGCGCCGCGCAGCGCGTTGGCGGTCGTTTCCGCCAGACGTTTACGGGCTTGCATATCCTCTTCGGTGTGTGCGCCGACCCGCAACGTCGCCGATCCACCCATCAGCTTACCAATACGCTTTTGCAACTTCTCACGCACATCAGGATCATCGCTGTTCTTGTATCCCTGTTGCAGCGCCTTGATGTGACGGCGCAATGCCCGTGGATCGCCTTTGCCGCCGCGCACGCCAAAGTTGAAGCGATTGGCCCACGCCACACGCGCTATGCCCAGGTGTTCCGGGCGCACATTGGTAATGGCCTGCCCCATCTCTTTGATGAAGGGCGCACCCCCGGTCAACAATGCCAGGTCTTGCATGGCGACCGCCCGGTCTTCCACCTGTAGACCGGGCGTCTCTACGGCGAGAATGCGGAATTTCTCTTTATCGGTGTTGGTCAGCAAAAAGCCGATCACCCGGTCAGAAAAATTAGCACCCAGCAAGATCAACGAGCGCTTGCCCGCCTGAAGCGCAGCACGAACCGGCGGCGCGGCGTCCGCTGGCTCTTTGAATTCAAGATCGCTGATGAAAATCGCCGTGTCCTGAAATTCAATGCTCTTCTCACCCTGTTCGGCGTACATCTCACGCGAGACGATACCGCCGTACCAGTGGCTCCCCTCAACGTATTCGCGCTGGATGCCGCGTGTGCGTCCTTTGCGAATATCCAGCGCTCCATGCTCGCCAATGACATCGAACACTTCGCCCAGCATCTTAGACAATTCGACATCGTGGCTAATCGTTTGTGCGACGTTCGCCAGTGCTGTTTCGCCCTCAATCGGCATTTTCAGTTCGTCGATGGTATCCAGCACAACCCGCATCCCTGCTTCAAGATGGGTGCGCAGGCGCATGGCGTTGCCACCTGCTGCCATATAGCGAATGCCACCGTTATAGATCGCCTGGAACAGAACGGCAGCCGTTGCCGTGCCGTCCCCGTGTTCTTCGTGCAGCTTCCACAGCATATGACGCAGATACATCGCGCCCATATCTTCGTTGCCGTCCGGCAATTCGACGATACGCCGCGCAATCACCCCGCCTTGATCAAGCAGTTCGGTCTTATCGTAGTTGTTAAAGTTGGCGACGGTACGTGCGTGCGGTCCGAGCGTAGGCCGGACCGCATCTGCAATTTGATTCACGCCGCGTTGAAAGTGCCGGTAGGCGTCGGGTTGAAACACGACGCCCTTTAACCTGTTGCGTGGCATCGACTAACCCTTCAAGCCCGTGGTAACAACGCCTTCCATGATGTAGCGCTGACCGAAGAAGAACACAACCACCAGCGGAGCGCCATACAGGATACTCGCCGCCAGCGTGACCGAGGTCAGTGGGTTACTCATGGGGTCAACATAGGCCGAGGCCAGTTTGACCGCAAGTGTCGTGTTCTCACCATCCCCCAGATACAGGGCAGGCGTAAACCAGTCACCCCACGTCCAGGCAAAGGACAGGATGAACGACACCGCCGCCGCTGGCAGCGCGTTCGGCATAAACAACTGCCAGTAAATGCGCAGCGGTCCCGCGCCGTCCACCTCAGCCGCGTCCTCAAGGTCTTTGGGGAAGCTGCTGAAAAACTGCCGGAACAGGAAAATATGGAACGCGCTTCCCGTGATCCCCCAGATCGCCCAGGGCCACCAAGTACCGAGCAATTCCATGCGCGAGAAGATGATGTACTGCGGGATGATGAACACGACGTTTGGCACCATCAGCAGCGCGACCACCAGCCCGAACAGCATACCACGCCCCGGCGCACGCATACGCGCAAACGCATAGCCGACAAGCGAACTCGTCAATACAGTCAGCGTGGCGTTAATCATCGCCACCGCCAGCGAGTTGCCGAAGAACTGCGGGAAGTCGATCAGTGTCATCGCATCGACGTAGTTTTGTAGATCCCAGCTATCCGGCAAAAGTGTAATTGGATAGCGCGAAAGCTCAATGTCGTTCTTAAACGCACCCAGCACCAGCCACAAAACAGGAACAAGCAAGAATGCGGTTGTGATGAACAGTACACCATATGATATGGTCAGGCGCAAATTCCGATGTGGGACAGCCGCCTGCCCTTTTTCACGATCTTGAGGTTGGCTAATCGCCGTCATTTTGTTCCACCTCGTAATATACCCAGTAGCGTGCAGTAAAGAACACGATAAACGTCAAAAGAATGATGAATGCGAACATCACCCAGACAAGCGCCATCGCATAGGCAAAGCGCTGGCGGGCAAATGCCTGCAAGTTCACATGGACCATGTACAGGTACGTCGAATCTGGCGGCTGACTGCCGAGTTCACCACCCGCGAGAATCATCGGAATCGCAAATTGCTGCAACGAGCCAATAATCGACAGCACCAACTGGAAGAAAATTACCGGTGTCAACAGCGGAATCGTGACGTTGCGCAGCACCATCAACGGACCAGCACCGTCAATGCGTGCCGCTTCTTTAAGCGAATCTGGAATACCCTGCAACCCGGCGAGGAAGATGATCATACCGCTGCCGATACCCGCCCACACCGAAATCGTCGTCAGCGAATAGATGGCACTATCGCCACCGAGGAAGATTTGTGCCACCGGCTCGCCAGTAAACAGACTCAAAATCGAATTGAGGAGGCCGTTGTTCTGGTTGAAGATCATACGCCAGATCCAGACCGTTGCCACAATCGGGATGATACTGGGCAGGTAGAACGCCGTGCGGAAGAAGCCCTTCGCCCGAATCGCCTGATCGAGAATCAGCGCTAGCGCCAGCGATACAAACAACCAGATCGGCACATTCAGCCCCGTCCAGATGATCGTCCGCGACACCGCGAGGATCGCATCATCGTCTTCAAAAATGCGTTCAAACCAGCGCGTGCCGACCCAGCGCATCGAGTCAATGTTCAGGCCGTTGTAATTGGTGAACGCCGCCAGAAACCCGATCACCATTGCACCGAGGCCAAGCAGCAAGAACCCGATTAGCCATGGGGAAATAAATGCGTAAAACCACATCGCCTTGCGGGTGCGACGTGAAAATAATCGCTTTTGCGGTGCAGCGTCTGCAATTTCCTGCACCGGGGGCGAGGCCGACTCAAGAGCCATTATTTATCCCTCTCAACTAATAAATTTCAGTTACAGTTTTATCCTGCGACGATCCATAAGAGGATTATTTCGTGGAAAGGACAGCGAGAAAAAACTCGCTGTCCTGACAGATACGTCGCTATGGGCGAGATTAGAAGCCCATGTCGAACATGTTGTCTTCGATGACGAGGTTGGTTTCGTCTTCAATGTCCTGGATCATGTCGTCGAAGCTCACGCCGCCGAGGAGCACATTTTCCCAGCTACCGAGGAATTCAGCAGCAATGGCACCCGGTTCACCACCCGGCAAGAAGGGATTCGCCTGGATGATGGTGTCGGTGTATTCGAGTTCGGCCTGTAGCGCGTTGTAGGTGATTTCGCTATAGGTGCCAGTCTGCGGCATAAGTTCAAACAGGTTGCGCAGCGCGGGCACACCCCAGCCAACTTCTGCGCGAGTGACTGCCGGTTCTTCCGCGTTATAGTAGCGGTAAGACAGCCACGTCGCATCCGGGTTGCTGGTGCTTTCCGAGATGATGTGCGCGGTCGCAGTGATTGACGGCGAGCTACGAACACCATTCCAGGTCGGGGCGGGCAGGTAGCGAATCTTGCCAGCGTCCATAAGTTCGCTGAACTCTTCCGAGTTTTCACGCTGACCACGCAGGAAAGCGCTGAACCAGTAGCCCGTCTGGGCAATGGCGAGGTTGCTGTTGACGAAGTCGGGACCCCACCAACCGCCGAGCGGCTGAACCAGCGGACCGTTGGCAAGGCGTTCGCCAGCAAGATTGAGATGGTAGCGTGCCATTTCCTGAGCGGCTTCGTTTTCAGCGATGTTGGTGGTGGTGAAGTCTT
>DAOTXA010000179.1:0-1982 GCA_034435595.1 Anaerolineae bacterium
CCCCGCCAGCCTCGGTTCCGACGCGATCCATTCCAGCAGCGTGTCCTTACCGATAGCGATCAACTCCGGTGACATGAACGCCGTCGCCGCCTGCACCTGCCCGAACAGGCCGCGTGCCTGCCCGCTCATCGCCACAAACTGCGGATTCGTCGCGTCGCAGTTGGTTTCCATCATCGCGTAGAAGTAGACCTTCATCGCGGTACGCTGCACATCTTCGGAAGCCTCGGTGAATTCCGCCAGCACGCCCGGACCTTCCGCCAACCTACCTTTATATGCCGCCAGACCGGGCAGCGCCGCTTTCACCTCTTCAACTGCCGCTTCCCACGCCGCAATATCTGCGAACACACTCTCGGCGTTCCACTTGTAGTCCTGCGACACTTCCTCACGCGGGATCGGTTTCACTTCGCTCGTCACCATCGTATCTTTACTCCAGACCAATCATCTATGATTCGTACTGGATAATAGCGATGATGACAGGGGATGACAACCTACCTCAATACAGCCCGTTTGCCGCCATCATGCCCACAAGACTGAGGCCAATCATTGCAGAGCCGATCTGCTTTACCCGCAAACGCCAGTTACTCCACTGAGGCGGCCTAAAACCACTCAAATGACAGTCTAACAAGTAGATGCGCCATGCTAACTCTGTGTGGTAAATGCACAATATCCCGCAACCAAACATCAGCAAACTCGCTGTTATCACCATGTCTCATTCCCTTTAACAAATAGTCCAGGTGGGCCTTGCACACGCCCAAAGTATCATAGGTTTTGACTAGGAAACGTAAAGATTTTGTTCAACAATTGAGGCATTTGACCGCTAAACCAGATGACTTTTGCGCTGGCTTTCCCATCAGCCCCGGTGGATTTTCTCGCCGGCGAATCAAAGCATATCTCGTGTACTATTGCCCAAAAGACCGCCATACCGGGTAGAAATCCCCCAAATGGCCTGTTAGCGTTGATGAGTGAGTACTCATCAGCTTAATGCTGCACTTATGAATAGGTCATGGTAAAATACCAGAAGGTTGACCTGTTATTGGGAGGAACGCCGTGATTACGTGCCCGAACTGCGGACATGAAAACGCGGAAGATGAAAAAATTTGCGTGCGATGCGGATTTCTGCTGACAGAATATTCCGCGACACGCGCACTAGAAGATGCAGACTTCGAGGAAGGCGTCGCTAAGTGGGGATCGGCACGCTTTAGTGGAAGAATGCACCTGATCTTACAGATCGAAGAAGACCCTCGTAAGATGGTATTCAACGCCGAAGAAGTCGAAGAACTGGAAATTGGCCGCCGCAATCCCGATACAGGTGAGGCTCCCCCGGTAGACCTCAGCCCTTTTGAAGCGCACAACAAAGGCGTTTCGCGCATTCACGCCGCCATCGTCCGCAAAGACGGCTCGCTGCATATTGTAGATCGCGGCAGCGCCAACGGCACATATCTAAACGGGCAGCGCCTTGTCGCCAACCAGCCGCGTGTGCTACGCGATGGCGATGACGTGCGCCTCGGTCATCTGGTGATGCGCGTAACGTTCGAGCGTGCCAGTACGCCCAATAACGTTTAGCGCTTCCGCCGATGACCAGCAGTGCCACGAACCGGACGAACGCCGAATGGCTGGCTGACCTGCGCGGCGAAGGCGATCCGCAGGCCGCCGCACTCAATGACCTGCGCGACCGTTTGCAGCGCAGCATCCTCTATTATTTGAGTCAAGAACGCAGCGATCTGCGAGATTTGAGCCGTCAGGAACTCGAACAGATGGCGAACGATCTCTCACAGGACGCGACCTTGCGCGTCCTCGACAATCTCGATAACTTTCGCGGCGAAAGTAAATTTACCACCTGGGCCAATCGTATCGCCGTCCGCATGGCAATTAGTGATCTACGCCGCGCCCGCTACCGTGATTTCAGCCTCGATGACCTGACATCCGAAGGTGATTTTCTACCACCAGAGACAAACCTCGTCACCGATGCCCCACCCAACCCC
>DAOTXA010000180.1:0-3049 GCA_034435595.1 Anaerolineae bacterium
CGCACATGCACGCGCATGGCACGGGGCGCCTCTTCAATATAGGCGACATATTGGTTAAATTTGGGGACGATCTCGTGTGCATTGGCGTCTGCCAATGTGCGTGCAATTTCGGTCAGCAGGCCGCGTTCTGCATCACCGATAGCGGCGGCGCGGCGTAGCAGTTCTGTCTGGTCGAGGTGGAAGGTTTCGCTCCGGGTGACTGCATCCTCAAGATGGTGCGCCTCATCTACGATGGCATAGTCGTAATCTGGCAAGACCGCGTTTTCGCTGGCGGCGTCAGACAGCAGTAAAGCGTGATTTACAATAATGACTTGCGCTGCCTCTGCCCGTTTGCGGGCTTTGTAAAAGGGGCATACCCCTTGCATAGATGTTTCGCAGCGATGAATGGTGCAGGATTCGTCCTGTGCGCTAAGACGCTCCCATGCGACGGATTCTTCCGGGCCGCGCAGATTTAACTGACTGCGGTCGCCGCTCTGGTCATCTAGCAACCAGATCAGGATTTTGGCGAACGTAAGCAATTCGGCGATACTGGTCGGTTTGCGGCGGCGGACGGTCGCCAGTCGTCGCGGGCACAGGTAGTTGCTGCGGCCCTTGATAACGGTTGCGTCAATGTCCTCGCCAAGGGCGTCACGCAGCGCAGGGATGTCTTTGTCAAAGAGTTGATCTTGCAAATTCAGGGTGTTGGTCGAGATGACGACACGCTCGCCGTTTTGCTTCGCCCATAGCGCAGATGGCAGCAGGTAAGCCAGCGATTTGCCAGTGCCGGTGTCCGCCTCAACGATGAGGTGTTGGCCTTTGTTGAACGCCTCGGCGACTGCACGTGTCATTGCGGCTTGCTGTGGGCGGCTCTCAAAGTCGTTCAGACGGGCTGCGATTTTGCCGCCGTCCTCCAGCATTCCCGAAATAGCGTCGGCATCCAGTGGGATGCGGTCTTCGCCACCCTGCAAAGGGGTTGGTGACTTTTCAAGAGGTGTGAATGGTGTGCTGATCTGAAACGGTTTGTCGTGCGCGGCGGATTGACGTTCGCGCAATGCCGCGTCAAAGACAACGGCGCTCGTCCAATTCAATCCGGTGGCGGCGTTGGTGATCTCCTGCAATGTGACAAGCGGGAGTTGGATAACCCGCTTCCAGAATTCCCAGTATAGCAAGGCTGTCGCACGGGCGTCGTCGAGTGCGCGATGTGCGTTTTCAAGTTCGATGCCAGCTTCTTGCGTTAGGCTGTGCAGGTTATAACGCGGCGCAGACGGTAGCAACACCGAGGCGAGATCGTAAGTGTCAATGGCGTCGTTGGTTTGCAGAATGCGATGACGCCCCTGCAAAAAGCCCATATCGAGGCTGTTGTTGTGCGCGATGACGGGCGCTTTGCCGACAAATTCCGCAATTTGTGGCAACACTGTCTTGATTTTAGGCGCGGTTGCCACATCTTCCTGGCGGATGCCGGTAATATGCGTTGACTGTGCCGGAATCGGACGACCCGGATTCACCATCGTCTCGTATTCCGCGATGATTTTGCCTTCGACCATGCGGATGGCACCGACTTCGATAATTTCGTCTGTTTTGGGGTCTAACCCGGTGGTTTCGAGGTCAATTGCGACGAGTTCGCCGCGCATAATGGCTCCGTTCTGGTGGCGGGTTATAATCTCGCCACAGTATAGCACACTGCGAAAGCAAACACCCTTACCAGTTGGCAGGGGTGTTTGCAAAGGGTTGTTGGATCGCTGTTGACCGTGTACTAGTCTCCCGCTTCTGCGGTGGCCTCAGTATCTGCTTCTGCGGTGGCTTCCGGGGTGGATTCTGTATCCGGTTCGGCGGTGGCTTCCGGGCCAACTTCGAGTACTGCGGCCTGTGCTTCGGCAAATTGTTCGCGCAGATCAGCACGCAGTTCGGGCAGTGCCTCACGCTCAAGACCAATGAAGTTCGAGTTCTCATATGCGCTGAAATTCTCATCGCTGAACAGGAACCACAGCAGGGATTGCACTTCACTACGAACCAGTGCTGCTTGATTGGCGATCAGTACGGCTTGCTGGCTTAGCGGGTAGCTACCATCGGCAATAGCAGCCGCGCTTGGCGCAACACAACCGTCACCATCGTCAACCTGCACCAAACGCGTGCCTTCCTGCCCGCTATTCAGAACCGCAGTGTATTCATCCCAACTCATGAAGGTCAGGGCACCGGGGGCATTGGCGACCGCTGCTGCACGATAGCGTGTATCACGGCCCGTTTCGGTGAGGTCATCACGCAGGATGCCAACCGGACCTTCTGAAGGAGTCAGCACAATATCGTTCAATGCTGAACCTACAGACGGTGCGAACAGGAAGATTTCGTCATCGGCTGCGCTGTCGACGACTTCGCTCCACACTGTGGGAGATGTTTCTTCCCCGGCAGGCACGCCCCATACACTGACGATCTGGTCGCGGGTCAGGCATTCGAGATAGGGCGTTTCTGCGTTGGCAACAAGGACCGCACCCCGACCGCCCAGATCATAGGTCAGCGTGGAAATGTTATTGGCCTCGCAGTTTTCGATGGCTTCGTCAGACAATGGTCCAAACGCAGAAAGCAAGTCGATTTCGCCGTTGCATAGCTGGCGCTGTCCGCCGGGTACACCATCGGTTTCGACGATAAAGGTTACGCCTTGATACAAGCTGCTGAACTGGCTGGTAACCCCGCTCAGATAGGGGTTCAGGTGTGCGCCGCCACTGATGGCAACTGTACCGGCGACGCTGAACGGAATCTCGAAGGTGATGGCTTCGAGGCTGAATTGGCGTCCGACCTCTTCTCCGCTGACAAGTGCCTGATTAATCGTGAAGGCGTCAACGGTGGGGGCAGCATACCCCAGTTCCTCAATGATGCTCGCGTTTTCAGGATTGCCGAATGCTTCGACCAGCGCAGAAAGTTGATCGCTTTCTTCAACGGCTTCGTTGACATAGAGAAACAGGCGATCTCCAAGTGGATAGGTACGGTCCTCGACCGTTTCGGCAGCGGGCGTCTGGCAGCCAGATTCCAGTGCGCGGCTGATTTGCAAGACGCGCACATCTTCACGCTCGTCAAT
>DAOTXA010000181.1:0-2290 GCA_034435595.1 Anaerolineae bacterium
CAGAAATCGCCGTCGAAGCCGGGGCCAAGTCGCTGTATCTGATTCACTACGAGGTCTGGAAAACCGATCCCGCGCCACTGGTGCCAGAAGCGCAAGCGGTCTTTAAAGGTCCGGTGATTCTATGCAAAGACATGGACCAGTTTGAATTTTAGCCGTTTGAGGACACGATAGCGTACTGCCGGGGCTATTCCTCGGCGACCGCTTCTTCAACCGGTTTGACTGTCGCGTGCAAAAACTGGAAGTCGCCACGCGGCGGCATAATCTGGTGAATCTCCACAACCTTGAATAGCGTCGGGCCAATCTTCACCGTATCGCCAGCAGCAGGCGGCTCCACTTGATTCATGATGCCGCCGGGATATTTGCCGCCCTGGACGACGTAGCTTACCTTATAAATCATGATCGTCCTCGTAAGTCTAAGTCAATTTTTTTGGTACGCTGTCGAATCAATCTGCGGTGTGATCGCTCACCCTTTCAATCAAAAGCGAACTAGCTACTCGACGGGTCAAAATCTCGATGACGCAGCTTGAACGATAAGTCCTGCGCGATGTTGCGCATCATCACATAGCCAATGGCGTTATCGCGCTGGCACAGCGCCGTAAAATCGACACTGGGGATGGCGATTACAACCGTATCCTCACCGACTGCCAGCACCGATGCCGACCGTGTGCTTTCGTCCACCAGCGCCATTTCGCCAAAGACCTGCCCGGAACCCAGATACACCGCCGCGAAGGTCGCGCCGCTGTTATCCCGCACCTGCACCTCGACCTGTCCGTCGCATACGATGTACATGCCGTCGCCCCGGCTGCCCTGCTCAAAGATCATCGCCCCGTTTTCAAAGTGCTGTTCGCTGCTAATTGCTTCGATCTGGCCCAGTTGCAACTCCGACAGCCCGCGAAACAACTCGACCTGACGCATAATTTCGCTAATTTGCATAAGACTGCGCTCCCACTTTCCTTTCTTTCATTGTACTTCTCACCACCATCAGACACAATAGACCCTGTTACATCATTCTTATTGCGTGCTAACGCTCGCAAACTAGATATCTAATACGCTTTTTACCCGTAAGTGTTATGATATTGAGACCTTTTGTTAAGACTCGCGCTGTCCGTTGGATGTGATAGGATGGTAGATAAATAAACGGCTGGCGGGTCATATGCTGATCCAATTGCAATTCGCTTAACGTATTACGCCACTGTGTTCGCAATAATTGTGTTGCGAACGTGAAATCGCGTGCAAATCAGTGCAAATCAGCAACTCCCTTTCCCTTGTTCCCATGTAAGGACATAGGTGATGACCGACAACATGCAACGGGTTTTCGCAGAACTCATGCAATTCAGTGATGAATTAGAGGAGGTTCCTTCACTCAATGGTGAAGAGGACGATAACGCGATCCCTGATTTTGAGAGTATTCCATCTGAACTTCCAATCTTGCCCTTGCGCGGTCTTGTGGTTTACCCGCAAACTGCGATTCCGCTGACCGTTGGTCAGCCGCGTAGTATCAAACTTGTGGATGATGTCGTAAACGGTGACCGTCTCGTCGGGCTGGTGACTTCCAAAGACCCCGAATTAGAGACACCCGGACCCGAAGACGTGTACCAGATCGGCACTCTGGCGTCGATCCACCGCCTGTTCCGCGCACCCGATGGAACCATCCGTCTGCTGGTGCAGGGACTCGCTCGTATCAACGTCGATGACTACACTGCGACTGAACCCTACCTCAAAGCCCACGTCGAAAGCGTGCCCGAAGATGTCGAGGACTCGCTTGAAGTTGAGGCGTTGGTGCGCAATGTCGTGGATCAATTTACGCGTCTTGCGGATCTCGTACCCAGTATCCCCGGCGAACTCGTTTCATCTGCGCTCAACGTCGATGATCCGCTGCAACTCGTCTATGCAGTTGCGACCTATATGCGCATTGATCTTGAGGACGCGCAACATCTGCTTGAAATTCAGAGTACAGAAGCCAAACTGCGCAACCTTATGGACTTGCTCTCAAAAGAGATCGAAGTCCTCGAACTGGGTCGCAAAATCCAGACCGAAGCGCAATCCGAGATGGAGAAGTCGCAGCGCGAGTATTATCTCCGCGAGCAGTTGAAGGCCATTCAGCGTGAACTTGGCGAGGCCGACGAGCAAACCGTCGAAGTCGAGGAGTTCCGCAAGAAGATCGAGAAGGCCGGGATG
The DNA here is from genome assembly GCA_034435595.1 of Anaerolineae bacterium. Lineage (GTDB taxonomy): Bacteria > Chloroflexota > Anaerolineae > Aggregatilineales > Phototrophicaceae > JAVJSU01. The sequence goes on from DAOTXA010000181.1 coordinate 2,179, forward strand.
CCAGAAGAGGCCGAAAAAGAGGCTCGCCGCGAACTCGACCGCCTCTCCAAGCTGCCTATCGCCGCCGCAGAATATGGCGTCATCCGAACATATCTCGACTGGCTGACCAGTT
>DAOTXA010000182.1:0-5042 GCA_034435595.1 Anaerolineae bacterium
TCCCGCCACTGTTGACCGTCTGCCCCAGTTGAATCGGTCCGCTTCCGGTGACGGCACAGCGCAAAAAGCGCGATCCGGCACGCAAATTGGCGGGAACCTGTGTCGTCTCTGCCAGATTTTCATAGTCGTATTCGAGGAAGAACACCGGGCCGAGTTCAATGGCGATGGCGTCCGTTTCCACGGGGATGGCGGTCGATCCACGCAGCACGCGCTCGCAGACGCGCAGCCGCACATCCCCGACCAGCAGACGGTCGCCGGTTTCCAGCGTGCGCCCGATGCCCGCGTCCATCATCAGCAACTCGACGCTGCCCTGTGCGCCGTCCGCATAACCATACCCGACGAAAGCGCGGTCCTGCGCTTCGCCGTTTAAAATACGGGCGAAAGCATCCGGGTTACGCGGAACCTGTTTCCACGTCTCGACCGTATCCCCGGCATGAATTTCTACGCTGCACAGATTTTGATCGGTGCAATCGCGTATTTCGACCGTCAGATCATCCATTTCTGGCGCGGTGGAACGTGCCAGCGCGAGGACGGCGGGTTCTGAGCGTTCGTTGGCGAAGTCATAGCGGGCACGCTGGGTGCGCGTATTGTAATATGCGACGGAGAACTCATCGGCCTCCCCGCGAAAATATAACCCGACCTTGCCGCTGCTGCTCTCGAACAGTGCGGGCGTGTGTTGGCTGGGGGCGAAGGCCAGCAGCGCCCCGGTGATGCTGAGGCCGAAAGCGTCGTTGTGGATCAGTGGCATCGCCGTAGAAACACCCGCCGCCAGAAAGTCGCGCAGGCGTTCGAGTTCGGCGCGGCGCGTGGTTAGCGTCTGCGATAACCGGGCGATTTCTTCCTGCTTCCCGCGCTGCGATGTGTTTAATGTTTCCAGCGTTTTGCGCAGTTTGTCGCGCAGGGTGTTATAGGTCTGTTTCGCCGCGTTGAAGCGCCGCTCTGCCGCGCCCAATCTTTCGTTGAACTCCGGGTTATCCTCAATGATGGCGCTGGAGATGACGTTATTCCATTCGGCACTCACATCAGCGACATCACCACGGAAGGGATCGCTGCGCCGCCCCTGAAAATTCGGATGCTCGAACACGATAACCTGCTTGGCGGGGGGGATTCGCATTGACGAAATGCGGTCGTTGAAGTTGAGGTTATTCAGCGTGCCGACGTTGATCTCGCTGCCGACCACCCGAATTTCGCTGCCGCTGAATTCAGCGAGATCGAAGAAGTAGATCAGTTCTTTGGTTTTGTCGTTTTGCAGCGATTGCAATTCGGTTCGCGCCCGGTTCAGATCGTCATAGGCCGCGCCAAACGACACCAGTTCGGCGCGAATCGTATCATAAGCGCTGCCGGGCCAATCGGTGCGATACGTGCCGCCGTTGACCGCGTTCGTTACCTCCACCACAACCGGCTGAATCTCCGCGATATTCGCTTCGAGTCCGGCGATTTCGCCCTGCAACCGGGTCACTTCTTCGCCGAGGGCGGTCACACGGGCGAGTTTCTGCTCGATAGTCTCCCCGTCATCCACCGGGCGCTGTAACACCGGCAAACTCAAGTTATCGGGGATTTGCGCCACCCGCCCATAGGGTGAGACGCTAAGGTCAATGGTGGCAATATCGCGCTTGCCGTCCCCGGATTGTGTCGCTGCCGCCAGCATCATGCGGGCACTGCGTTTGAGCGGCTGCTCGTCATCGCCGGATTGATGCTCTTGATGGTGGAACAAAACCGCTGAAAAACCGGATGCGATGTCGCGGCCTTCGATACGAAAGCTGCTGCGCTGCAATCCGGCGTCAATGCCAACAGGCGCGTCAGACGTGATCCAGCGCACGCCGCTGGCAAGTGTGCCATGGATGCCGCTGCTGCTGTGATCGAAAGCCGTCGTGCCGCTGCCTGCGTCCATGCGCCAGTAGGCGAGGAGCGCGGCCTCGTCCCCGGTCAAACGGCGGTGCATATCAGCGCGGATGGCGTCTCCTGAACGGGCGACCGACCACATACGGACTTCGTCAATTGCCCCGGTAAACGAGTCGCCGTTTTGACCGCCGATGCGCGTAATCAACCGGTCTGCCGGGGTGGTAGTCGCCCAGTCAACGAGATCGGGCTGAAGTTCTCCGTTCACCACGACCTGCGCAGATACACCGCGCTCGCGTTCCTCGCCGTTGACGAAAACGCACACCGTTCCCCCGTCAAAGGTGATGGCAAGGTGATTCCAGGCATCCGGGGTGAGAACGCGGCGGCTGGTCATTTGATAGCCGCGCTCGCCATCCCCGAAGCCGACGCGCAGTGCGCCGCCCCGCACCAATGTGACCGTTGGCGGGCTGTTCGCGCCGGAATCGCCGCTCAAGAGGGCGGATTCCGGCGCGAGTGATGGCTGCGTCGATTCGCCGTCCGGCTTAAGCCACGTCTCGATGGTAAAACCGACCACTTCGCCAGCCGGAACCAGACGCAGCCCCTGCTCAAAGGCGACAAAATGATCGGGTGCAGAAAATGCCAGCGCCGATTCTGCGTGACCATCCTGCGTAGGCGGCTGCGTCCCCCGCGTGTCAAAGAGGCCGTCGGCATCACGCTCTACGTTATACGAATCGATCATGCCGGTTTCGGCATTTTGCGCAAAAATCTGCCAGCGCTGCACCCCGGCGACCTCGGTTGGCAGCAGCAACACGCTAAAACGCCCATTTTCCACCGGGGCGACGAAGCGTAGTTCCTGCGTTGGCTCGATGAAGGGGGCGTCGTTCATATCCTTCGTACCGAGGGTATCGGTGCGGCTTTGCGGGCGCGTCTTGCTGCGGCTGCGACGGTAGCGCACCTCGGTTCTGGATTTCAGTCGTGTCCCGGTCAGCACATAGCGATCCACCAGCAAACTGCGGTCCACGGCTGCGCTGCGTCCATCGCCGGATTCTGTGGGATTATCCGCGTGATCTGCCGCAATCGCCTGCCGGAATAAGTAGATGTAACGACCGTCAGAAAGCACCTGAAATTCAGCATCGGCGGTGAGGCGGGCAGTGGTGGCATAGAAGGGGTCAATATCGTCGGGGACGGCGGCCTGCGCGGTGGTTCCGTGCCCGTTGCGGGTAAGCTCACGCGGGAAGGGCAGCGCGACCGGATTTTCCAGCCAGTCGTCGGCGTCAAGGTGGCCCGGTTCGTCGTTGCCGGGGATGCGGTCGAGCACAGAATAGAACATGTGCCGTTGCGCGGATAGTGCGAACGCGACGAGTTTGCCTTTGTGCCGCACCAGCGCAACATGCCGGTAAGGTTGGTCAGAATAGGTCTTGATGAATGTATTTAGCAACGCTTCGACTCCCGTTTCCCGTCTTCTGCGACAATTTATTTACGGTGCGAACAGGTCGTGCTTATGTTGCAAAATTTGGGCGAGGTGGTGCGTATGCCCAAGGCTAATTCCTACTATAACATCTAATGCGTGCAGACGCAGATTTCTGCTGATGGTTTGATCTTTCTAACGCGGGGCAGTTTCGACTCAGACTAAAGACGTGAGGCTACGAGATGCTACGAATAGAAGGCGTAGGCCCATCGGGGGGCCAAACGCGCCCATGTGTATACGCATGATTTTTACGCTGAAAGCATTCAGATTTCAGGCCATGCCGCTTGTCCGATCTGCACATTACAGCAGAGAGAGAACACGCAATCCGTTGTCAGTTTGCTCTTCAATGTCGCTGGCAACGTCCACACCCGCGATCATGACCAGCAGGCATAAAATCCCCACCAACCAGATCAGCAGCAGGGGCCACACAATCGCTGCTGCCACCGCGCCGACGATGCCGTTCTCGAAGATGAAGATAATCGGCTCTAAGATGACGGTCCCCATAAAATCGAGATTGCGAGAATTCGCTTCGACCTGTCGGCGCAGCGCCCAGACCAGGATATCGCTGCCAAATAGCAGGTTAACCCCATACGTGAGAATGCCGACAAAGACGCCAATCAGAATATAAATACGTGGTGGAATAATCACAGAAACGTTCCTCCATACTCAACTCAACGCACCATGACATATCTGAAGATGGTTCCATTGTATCCCATGTATCCCAGGTCAACGGATCAACCCCCCACCATCAGGCAATCGCTTCAAAATTCACTTTAGTGCAGATTTCAAAGTTTTGCCCTCCCCAAATCTCTCCGGTAGACGATGGCGATTTCACTGCTGCCTGACTCAAAAGGGGTTTCTCTGCCTGTGTGGATATGTTACCAGTGGAAAAAGGCGCGTCGGGGCGTCGGCGCACCTACAATGTGGCATCAAAGACCGGGTGCGGCATAAGCACACTCACGCTATGAATCAAAACGGACGAGATCGCATGACCTCGTCCGTTGTATTTCGGGTTGAGCAAGAATTTACTGTGGCGGCAGCAGAACTGCGTTGATGATGTGGATAATGCCGTTGCTGTTGCCAATGTTAACGGCGATGATCTGCGAGGAGTTGACAAAGGCATCGCCACCACTCACCGAGGGATTAACAAAGTCACCGTTCAACATACGAATCTGGCGGGCGTTGACGACACTGTTGGCCTGACGGCGACCGTTGCTGACGTGATACAGCAGGATGTCAGTCAGCGTTTCTGTACCCAGCGAGGCGACGTTGCCAGCATTAAGACCCAGTTCAGCGAAGGCGGCGTCGGTCGGCGCGAACACGGTGAACTGACCCTTACCGTTGAGCGTGTCCACGAGGTCAGCGGCGGCGAGCGCGGCGATCAACGTGGAGAATTCGCCAGTTTCGGCATTTACAGCCAGAGCGGTTTCGACGATGGTCGGGGCGTTGGCTCCACGATCACCAGGGCGGGCCATGGCGGGCGCGGCGAAAGCCGCCAGCATCAGGGCGAAAATGAGGGCGAGAGCGAATTTGCGCATGTTCATGTGATAAATCTCCTGTTTGTCGATGTTTAACTTCGATAGATGGGAAACTCTGTGTTTCCCGTTCATAATCCATATTCGACTGCAATATAAATTCTGACTAAGTGATCGCTGAACAGTAGCTAAGTGTCGTCATCCAGCACAAAAATCGAGCATGTCGGTGTACACTATCGCAATGATCTAGTGACAGTTAT
>DAOTXA010000183.1:0-3102 GCA_034435595.1 Anaerolineae bacterium
CCCGGAACGTGTTCGCGTCCACCCATTGAAGTTGCGGCGCGAACTGGCCCTCGGTTGCTGTCGCCACCGCTGTATATTGCATCACTTCACGCGGATTGGTGCCGTCCGCATCTATAATGTGAATCGTGCCGGGGAACTCCCCGTAATACCCGGCGATTGCCACCGCAATCAGCGTACCATCGGGACTGGGTGCGAACTCTCCGCCGATCTCCGCACGCTTGCTTTCGCCTGTTTCCATGTCTGCGATGTGCAGATCATCGTTCGGAAAACCATGGAAGTCGTTGTACTGAAAGGTATTAAACAGCAGCGTATCGCCGTCGAGCCATGATCGGCGTCCGGCGCTTACGAGATTCCCCTCGTTCTTGATGTCCGCTGGTGCGTTTTCCGCATCGAATATCGTGCGCTCATTCGTGCCGTCCGTGCCGACGACGAATAGGCTATCGCCCCGCTGAAAGGCAACAAAGGCCGCATCCGGTGATAAGCGCGGGATACTCGCACGGCCTTCGGCCACGACGCGGGGCGCGGCATCCCCTGGCAGCAGCACATAGACATCACCGCCCGCCGTCCATGCCGCCGCATAGTCGCTGTCGCTGCTTGTCGGCGCGTCACCGATTTCGGCACTATCAAGGATACGCAGAGCAAGAGCGCGGGCTTTATCACCTGTTTCACGCTCGCTCAAGGCCATCATATAGATCAATACATCGCCGCGTTTTTCCAGCAGCGCGACACCATCGCCATTAGATAGTCTCACCCCTTCGACGATCGCCACATCTCGCCCTTCGCCGATGTCGATTGGCTGCGGCGTGTTTGCTTCGCTCACGGCGAAACGGAAGAATAAATCGGTGGCGCTTGCATCGACTTCACCGCCCATCGCAGTGACGGGAAGCACATTCAGATTGATATAGTAATCGTCGGTTAGCATCAATGGACCCATTGGCGAAAGCTCACGGGCATTCTGTTCCTGGTTGGAAATATAGCGTTCGCTGTCAACATCATCCATCACGACGAACCAGTCCTGCGGTAAGTCGATTGTCAGTACGATTTCGCCATCGTTATGTTCAAACGCGAGTGTTTGCGCTGTAAGTGGGATGTCATCCTGTGCATGGATGATCGTGGGGATAAACAACAAAAAGAGTATGATGAATTTACTCATGTTGGGCTTTGCCTCTGGTTGATTTAAGCATTAGATTGGGCAAAAGTTACGGTGCCTAAATCATGATACATCGAAATATGGATTTCTTGGCTAAAGATTCTGGCATCAAAATGAGGATTTGGCAGATTATTATCCGCGTGTCATTCGGGGTGGTACATGGTTTGTCAGTGAGGTTTATTGCAATACGACAAAACGAAATTTTTTATATCCTCAAACACGATCAAACGGTGATCCACGCAAGAATGACTACGGTTTTCGGGTCGTCGCGCAAGCAAGCGTTTAGGGTTTTCGAGCCAAATTTCACCGTGCTTTTCTGCACGTTAGGATGTGCGACTTCAATAGGGCGGATCGATGGTTCCGCCCTTTGACGAGCATACGTCAATTACCACCCGCTAAAGCAGGTGGCTTGCCCCTGACTCCGAGGAGTCGGTGCTTAAGGGACGATTGACTTGCGTCCCATCTCAACAAAATCCTTGCCTTATTGAGATACACATCAGTAGATGTGGTTACGCTATACAGGGAGTGTGTTTGATGCAGAGCCGACCAGCCAACTGTTTTCTCCGATACGCCAGACCTTGTTAGTGGCCTGAATGGGTTTCGGTTGGTGATCGCAGCGCAGATCAAGTGATCGCGTTCGGCTTCGGACAAACGCCACTAGCCTATACGTACACATCCAGCACAACACTATATGTTTAGTCTAGATGAATAAATATTACATTATAATATTTACATAATAGTGCTAAAAAATATATTACATTGAGCTGTTGATTTAGAAACATTGTTATATCTAACGTTTTTCATTACGCTCCCCCCCCCTCATATGGAGTGTATAATATAACTAGGATCAGAATTAGCACACAGTTCCGATTCCATGTTCTTGCTAAACATTAAGGAGTATACAATGAAACAATTCCTGGTAACCATTGTTCTATTAGCCCTACTAGCAAGCTCAATGGTCGCCGTCATCGCTCAAGACGATCCGATTCCCCTGCCGACAGCGGTTGGCGGCGAAGGCAATGACGGTCAAATTCGTGGTACACCCGATCCAGATGATCCGCGTGTGCAATCCATGCTTGACTTTAGATCGGAACTGGCAACCCGCACCCTTGCGGATTATCGCGTCGTCTATGTGACGGATGAAGCGGCGATTGGGTCCAACCCCTATCTGACACCTGAAGCCCTGGCTGAATCCCAGATACACTTTGCCACGAACTGGGACGATGTGCTTGCGTTGAACGATGAAGCGGCTATCCAGGGACTGATCATTCATCAGTCCGCGCTTGACTTCGTCGATTACGAGTGGGTGCAGCAAGCCTACCGGGACGCGGTACCAGTCGTGGGCGTGAACCTTTTCTTCCCGGAAATGAGCGAGTTAACCGGCGATCTGTGCCAGAAAGCCAAAGGCTTCGAGAATGGCAACCCCATCGAAGGTGATTTCTTTATCCAATATCGTTACCATGTCCGCAATGTTGAAAACGAAGCGGATTTGGACAACATTTACCACGCCGAACTGGAACTTTGCAAAGATGCCGATGTGGTCTACGAGGTTTCGACCTACTCTAGTGGGGGCGGTTACGGCATCAACCCCCTTCAAAGTGATCACGGTTTTAGCATGTTACAAGGTTACCTGACATATGCCATGTTCTATGTCGAATACGAGACCATAAACTAGAGAATAGGCGGAGTTGACGACTGTGAATGAGATTCTACCGCTGCCGGAATTCAACGGGCGGAAATCACACTCTACAAATATCGGACGACCAACCCCGGTCGTCCGATAAAGGGACGATTATTCAGCGGCTTCTGGCAGGCGACGCTGCTTACTCGCTCACCGTGATCTGAACCCGATGCAGCGCGTTGTTCATGTAGCCGCGAAAATTGTAGATGCTGCTCACATCGTCCGGCTGCACCGTGCCCACCGAATCGGTCAGGCGCACCACCAGCTCATA
>DAOTXA010000184.1:0-2670 GCA_034435595.1 Anaerolineae bacterium
TTGACTACGCTTTACCTCGGCGGTCGTTCGACCAGATCGACCGATAAGTCCACATCAGCACCGTCGCGCCGCACGGTGATCGTTACCGTATCGCCCGGTTTCGTCTGCCCTGCGAGATAAGCGGTCAGGCCGCTAATCCCGTATACTGGAACATCATTCACCGCGATAATGACATCGACCTGCTGGTCGTTTTGTGGCAGCATCCCCGCCCGATCCGCAGGCGCACCGGGCAGCACTCGCGTCACCACCACACCGCGCAGATCGTTGGCGAGTCCGTATTCCTCCATCCAGTCGATATTGATGTCCTGGCCTTCAATGCCAAGATAGCTATAACGCACGCGCCCATTCGCGATTAAATCCGCCGCCACGCGCTGCACCAGATCGCCGGGGACTGCGAAGCCGACCCCCGCATTCGCCCGCACGCCGCCCGTCACAATCTGTGAATTAACGCCGAGGACATGCCCGTTCAGGTCGAGCAGGGGGCCGCCACTGTTGCCGGGGTTGATCGCCGCGTCGGTTTGAATCACCGCGCCAATTTCGTAGTCGTCAATGCCCTCAATCGTGCGGTCCTGTGCGCTGATAATGCCGGAAGTCAGCGTCCAGCGCTCACCGAAGGGACTGCCAAGCGCGAGTGCGGTTTGCCCGACACGAATTGAGTCGCGATCTGCGAAGGTGACCGGGCGCAGCACCTGCGCGGGCAGGTCAACCTTTAGCACAGCCAGATCAGACCCCGCGTCCAGCCCGACGACTTCGGCGCGAACGGTCTTGCCATCCACGAATACCACGGCGATGCGGTCACCGCCTTCGACAACGTGATAGTTGGTGATCAGGTGTCCGTCTGTATCGAGGACGAAACCGGTCCCGGTGGATTGGGTGATAAAACGTCCACCACTACGAATTGCGACTTCCAGCGACACAACAGATGGACTCAGTCTGTCGTACAGGGCGGCGTAGGCGTCGTCACGCTCGCGCAATGCATCAATCTGCGCGACGGCAATATCGGGGATAGTCAGTGCGCCGAATACGGCTCCAGCGATGAAGAGGGAACAGGCGACGAGGACAGTCAATACATGGCGCATAGTCAGGTTCTCCTTATACAAAATACAAAGTACAAAATACAAGAAGGGCTTTGTGACCATTGAACCATGATTCAGGCACATGTGCCGGGTGAGTATCGGCAGAGGCTCGAATCTTGCCCCGTCGTTTAATGTTGGCTGCGCCTGCTATAATGGCGGCAAACGCTTATTCGCAAAACAGATTTTTGACAAAACTTATGCCACCTTTAAAACGCTGTTTAATCGCCAACCGGGGGGAGATCGCCGCCCGCATCAGCCGTGCCTGCCGCGAGTCGGGTATTTCTCCGGTTGCCGTCTACTCTGATGCCGACGCGACCGCCCTGCATGTTCGCCTTGCCGATGACGCGGTGCATCTGGGCGAATCTGCGCCCGGTAGCAGTTATCTCAATATCGACAAATTGATTCACGCGGCGCAGTCTACCGGCTGCGATTGTGTGCATCCCGGCTATGGCTTTCTGTCGGAATCGCCCGCGTTCGCCCGTGCCGTCATTGATGCGGGGCTGGTGTGGGTCGGTCCGCCGCCGGGAGCAATTGACCTGATGGGCGTCAAAACGGCAGCGCGGGAACGCATGGCATCCGCCGGAGTGCCGCTTGCGCCCGGTTTTCAATCCGATGACGCGACAACCGGCGAGTTCCTTGACGCTGCACAGGGAATCGGCTACCCGGTGATGGTCAAGGCGGCGGGTGGCGGGGGTGGGAAAGGCATTCGCATTGTTCACGAAGCCGCTGATTTATCCACAGCAATTGACGCCGCCCGTCGCGAGGCGCGTCATGCATTCGGGGATGCGCGGGTGTTCCTTGAGAAGTTCATCGAGCGTGCGCGACACATCGAAGTGCAGGTCATCGCAGATGCACACGGCAACACACTGCACCTGTTCGAGCGGGAATGCAGCGTGCAGCGCCGTCACCAGAAGATCATCGAGGAATCGCCCTCATCGCTATTAGACGACGACACCCGCGCCCGCGTCTGCGCGGCGGCGGTCACAGCGGCAGAAGCGGTCGGCTATGTAAACGCGGGGACGGTCGAATTCGTGGCGGATGAACATGGTGAGTTCTACTTTCTGGAGATGAACACGCGCCTGCAAGTCGAGCATCCCGTAACCGAAGGCGTCACCGGACTCGATATTGTCGCCATGCAATTTGCCGTCGCTGCGGGGGAAGCGCTACCCATCGTTCAGGCGGATGTGCGGCAGACCGGGCACGCCATCGAGTGCCGTGTGTATGCCGAAGACCCGGCGAATAACTTTCTACCTGCCGTCGGCCCTGTGTTGCGATTCGTGCCGCCGACCGGGGCCGGGGTCCGTGTGGATGCAGGCGTGCAAACCGGCGACGAGGTAACCATCCATTACGATCCCATGATCGCCAAGATCATCGTCCATGCGCCGGCGCGAGAGGCCGCAATTCGCCGGATGCACCGCGCACTTGATGACACGATAATCCTGGGCACCACGACGAACATTGATTTTTTGCGTGGCTTGTTGGACGAGCCGGATTTTTTGCATGGGGACGTACACACCACCTACGTAGACGCGCATCTATCGCGCCTGCTGCCGGAACCGCCGCCCGTCCCCGATATGGTGCTGCTTGCCGCCGC
>DAOTXA010000185.1:0-2042 GCA_034435595.1 Anaerolineae bacterium
CCTGAATTGTCTACGAAATCCGCCGGTACAATCAATATTGTACGCGCACCGATGTCCCAATATCTGCGAAATTGTAGAACCACTCCGCATCCGCATTGGTCATATTCACACAACCATGACTCATCGGTGTCCCGAAGTTGTCATGCCAGTACGTACCGTGAATCGCATATCCCCGGAAAAAATACTGGACATGTTCCACACCCGGCAGATAATATCCCGGACCACTCATAGTCTGCGAGGGATAGCGGCTGTAAATCTTGAAATCACCCTGAACAGTGGGTGTTACAGCGGTTCCCGTGGAGACCAACGTGCTGTAGACCAATTGACCGTTTTCGTAGGCGTATGTCATGGAGTCGCTCAGGTCAACTACAATTTGCTTGCCGACTGTGATGGTTGGCTCCGGTGCGATCACCATCGCCGGCCCGGTCAAAATCCCGAGATCATCAGTATCGACGGTCGTCGCTGCGGATACGCCGGGGATAATCAACTCTTGACCGGCCAGTACCCGGTTGATATTTGGCAGGTTATTGGCAGCGGCGATGTCCTGCCACATAACACCATATTTCTCAGCAATTGCCGTCAGGATTTCACCACTTTGCACGATATGGATGGTCTGTGCAACCGGGGCAGCCGCTTCAGCCGGAAGATCTGCTGCTTCAGTGGGTGTGTTAGACCAGATTTGTAATTCTTGTCCACGATATATCAAGTTCGGGTTGGCAATGTTATTGGCTTCCAGAATTGTCTCTACTGAGATTTCGAACTTGTTGGCGATGATGCGTAGATTGTCTCCTGGTTCGACCACGTATGTAATCGGCGTCCCGGCAACGAGTGGATTCTCAACCACTTCACTGGTGGTCGGCACATCCAAACCGGGAATAATGAGATTTTGCCCGACGAAAATTCGAGTACGGTCTACAATCTCGTTAGCCGAGGCCAGATCATCCATCGTTACGCCATAGCGCAAAGAAATACGATACAGGTTATCTCCAGGCTGTACCGTGTGAACGACTTGCTCTTCAGCATCTTGCGCGATTATGATAGGTACACCCAGGGTCAAGACAAGCAGCAGAATGATTCCTATTTGAAGCACATTACGCGATCTCATCAACAATCCTTTCTCAATTTCGATTTGCCGAGAGACCTGTGCAAGCACAATACACGGGATAAATGAGACACGAGTATCTCTCAATACATCATTTGCATAAGCCAGCAACAAATGGCCCGATTCCTGTTAACCATTCTATCGGAAATACACGGATTACGCTTGAAATTTTCGTTTGATTAGTCCCACAATTGCTCTACGTGCAGTTTGTCAGTAAAATTTACCTGAGCTTAATCAAATTGATAAGTCGAGCCTATGCTTCTAAGAACCTACCGCCTCACGGATAAAATCAGCCTGATGCTGTTAAAGACAACTGCTCTCGCCAGTGTCCTGGTCGCAGATGGTGTGATGTTGCTGCTTGGTCAACCGACGGGTGAACGTAGTGGTTTGCTTGGTCTGCTTGCCTGGCTGCTTGCTGGACTGCTCACGATCCTGCGTGCGATTTTCACCGTTATCGTGTCGATCTTGCGTGCAATTGGTGCAGGTGGACTCGCGATACTTGCTGCGATACAGGCACTTGTCTCTCGTGCGACGCCGGTCATGTCTCGGATGACAGGACGCACCGCAACCGCGACTCGTGCCAGTATCGGTGGTGCGATGGCGCGTCGTGCTGCCCGCGCTGAAATGGGTGCTACCGTTGTCGAGGATCCGCTGCGGCGTCAAAATCGTATCTTGAGTGGGCTGGTTATGGTATCGCTGGCAGGTCTGATTGCCGTAGTGCTATGGGCCACCAGTCAAAACAGCACGGGCGTTGTTGCGCCTCAGTTCAGTTCATCGGGGGACGGCTTTAGCGTTGCCGCATCACAACCGACCGAAGCGCCGGAATCGGCTGATCCTCCTGCCATCATCGCAACCGCTATCCCAACCGCGACCCAGTTACCCCAGGTGTTGCAGTCACGCGGGAGCATGGCTTTCACCGTGCGTGAGAACGGCCAAAACG
>DAOTXA010000186.1:0-1716 GCA_034435595.1 Anaerolineae bacterium
GATTTGCTGGGCGCGGAGATGCTTCTTCACCGTCATGGGATAGTAGCTACCGCCCTTCACGGTGGCGTCATTGGCGACAATCATGCACTCCACGCCACTAACGCGCCCAATCCCGGCGACGACACCCGCCGCCGGCGTCTCGTCGGCGTAGAGTTCCCACGCCGCCAGCGGAGCCACCTCAAGGAACGCCGAACCGGGATCAAGCAGCTTGTCAATCCGTTCGCGGACAAAGAGTTTGCCCTGTTCGTGGTGACGCTGCTGGTATTTTTCGCCCCCGCCCTCATAGACCTGTGCGAGCCGTGTGTGCAACTCATCGGCGAGGGCGCGATTGTGGGCGCTGTTTTGCTGAAAGCGTTCGTCGTCGTGGTTAACGTGGGTATCGAGGATGTCCATAAGAGTCCTTTTTGAAATAACGAAGTGCCTAATATTTTAACCACGAAGAAAGAAGTACACGAAGATTTTATCTGGAGACATCTCCCAACCCTGCAAAACGCGGGGTTTTCGCACGCATCCGGCGGACATTAACGCTCCCTGCGGCGGATCGGTCGTATGCTGAATGCATAGATGTAATACAACTCATAGGGGGAATTCGATGGCGAATTCTACGATAGGAATCATGTTGCTGATTATTGGCGGGAGCATGGCCTTTGCCTTTGGTTTGATGTTCGTCATAATGACGAGTGCCAAAGTCGGTTTTACCCGCCGCATGGAACATGTCAAGGGGCGCGTTCAGCGACGGGGCGGAACCTGTTCTGTGTGTGGTGGGCGCTCGTGGACATGGGACGTGGTCAACACACAACATTTCACGCACTTTCGGCACGAGGCGAAGATGACCAAACTTGACCCGATTGTCGCGTTTCGCTGCGGCGACTGCGGCAACGTCATGTTGTTTACGGACACGCTCGAAGGCAAGCGCGACGACCGCGAATCGGTGCGATCGTTTGTGACTGGCTAATTGTCATCTTCCAATGACGGCAGCGACTTGCGCAGGTCGAGCATCTCGTTGAGCAGCGCCGGAACCTCCGCGCCGGATTGACGCAGGGCGGCTTCTTCCACGCCGAGCAGGTCATCGCCCCACACGACCGTATCCCCGACCTCGATGACTGCACCGTCGAAGCGCCAACCCAGCGAGAAGTACAGGTCTTTGAGGCCTGTATCGTGATGGGGAACAGGCGGGATCAACCCACGAATGGTACGCAGTGCGGGCAAATCGCCGGGATTCACTGCGCTAACACTGATGCGGCAGTCCACTTCGTCCAATAGCGCCGGAGCGATCACGGTGCGATATAGATCAGGTTTTTCGAGGCGATTGGGGTAAAAGTTGGGGTCCAGCGCCGTTGCTGCGATGCCCTGCATATTGCCATCTAACAGGCGTTCGATGCCGCTGGTATCGAAGATGTCTTTGGCGGCGGTTTCGCCTTCATCGTTGACGATGACCAGCACCCGTGTGCCGGGGTCGGCACGCCGGATGCCGCGCAGCACCTTGAGCATGAGCGTCTCGCTGACCCGCTGCAAATCCGCCTTAATCAGCACGCGCACCGCGTCATAGGTGGCGGGCGGCGGCGTATACGCGAACTGCTTCAGCGGCATGGACTTGATGCTCATCAGGTGTTTCTTCGACATGCGCGGGTTCTCCGGGTGATGTTGGTTGGAGAGTCAAGGGTTCCACGCATTATAGTGGGGAAGAATGAGGCTATGTAGTGTGAGTGTTTTCAT
>DAOTXA010000187.1:0-2972 GCA_034435595.1 Anaerolineae bacterium
TCGCCGATAGCAAGGTCGCCAGCGCCGCCAGCAATCCAATCGTGAACAGTCGTTTCATCTGACTCATTGGTCAGTCTCCTTTTCCTGTGTCCAACAACATCCAATAGCAGCGAATGAGATGACAGGCCTGTCGTCGTGGCTGCGTTTACAGGAGGTATATGGTCAACAGTCGGAAAAGGTTGGGGCAAGCATCAAAATGCCTGGTCGTTTTATAAAGTGGGGGTGAAGCGATCCAGCAGCAGATTTAAGCCTTCGAGGATGCGGTCGAAATCATAGCCCAGGCCACGCCGCTGAAAGCGAATCATATTCACGTCCAGCATCGCATACAGCGTATCCGCCATATAATCGACATCGCCCGCCACATTCATGCGGATAAGCAGGCCGCGAATCGTCTGCCGCCACCACTGGTGCGCTGGATACGCGATCAGTGACACCGAACCCGCTTCTGCGCCTGCATACAGCAAATCGTCGTTGCGATCGACAAACCGCGCTACTTCGCCCACGAACCAGCGCAGTGCCTCACACGGGTCCGGGTTGGCCCGCGAATATGACAGCGTCCGGTCCTGCAAATCGCGCTGGTCGGCGTCCAATAGCGCCTGACAGATCTCGTTCTTATCAGAGAAATGGCGGTACAGCGTCCCCTTGCCCACGCCCGCTGATTGTGCAATCTGTGTCATAGAAACGGCTTCAACACCCTCTGAATCAAAGAGCGCGGCGGCAGTTTCCAGCAGTTTTTCACGATTTTTGACCGCATCGGCCCGCGTGGGCCTGGAGTCGTCGGGCAGCAGCAGGTTGGAATTGTCCATGAAGGTTCACTAAACTCGCACAGTCGGATTAAACAGAGTATAACCTACACAGTCAAATCAGGATACAAGCGCGATAGCCGTCTCTACAGGGCAATCACATCAAACTCGCTTCCCGTATCTCAACGGTGCGCTGCAAGAATGCGGACGACCTGGACAAGCTGAATTTTCGTAGCCCACAGCTACCAGAACGCTACGCTATGCGTTTCGATAATCCGCCTATTCAGGCATCACCAGATTCTCATTGCGCGGCGGTTCCAGCGGGTAGCGGACGATGAAGGTCGTACCGCTTTTCTTGTCGCTGGTAAAACTCGCCTTACCGCCCAGATAGCGCTCCGTCAGCAATTTAATGCTGTACGTGCCCAATCCGCGACCGGGGCCTTTGGTGCTGAACGAGCGATTGAACACCTGAAGCTGCACACGTCGCGGCATAAACAACGGGTTATGAACGCTAAACTCGACGCCTTCCTCACATGGACCACAATACAGCGTGACCGTCTCCCCCGGTTGGCTGGCTTCCAGCGCATTCTTAACCAGGTTCCCCAAGACACGCCCCATCAGCGTATGATCCGAGGTAAAAACGATGTTCTCGCTGTTCGTGGCAATCTCGATCCGCCGGTTTTCCGCCAGTGGATTGCGTGCGTACATCATCTTTATCTGTTCCAGCAGTGCCAGCGCGTCGAGCCGCACGAACAAAGGGTCTAGCTCGTCGTTTTCGGCGGATGCAAGCTGCTTCTGCGCGTTGATCTCACCAATCAAGCGCGTGGCAGAGTCGCGGATTTGCCCCAAATAGGACTGTAGTTCGTCCTCGTTCGCAGCTTCATTCACCAGATCAAGGAAGCCGGTGATGACGCCCGCCGTATTCAGCAAATCATGAAAGAAGATGCGTTCCAGGGCACGACGGCGCTTCTCATGGCTGATGTCCTTAAGCGTAAACACTGAGAACAGATGACCCTCTATAGTAATCGGGGTCGCCCACACGCTGAAATCAAGCGCGGTGCCGTCCTTCTGCGTGATGCGACACTCCTGCACATTTTTGCGCCCGTTGAGGCTAATCATGAACGCCTTCAACGCACCACAGGTCTTACAGGCTTCCGACGTACCACAACCGCCGGTATCGTTCTCTGCGTGCTGGCATTGAATCGCCTCGCCAGGCCGCGTCCCTACCACGCGCTGCGCAGCTTGAATACCCAATTGCTCTAGCACCAGATAGTTAGCAAAAATAATCTGTCGCTGCGCATTGACGACTATGAAAATGTCAGGTACGGCGTTGAGTAGTTGTTCCAGCATCGGGAAGCGTTTGAAGTAGGCGGCGTCGATCTCGATCTGGCTGTCATCCGCACGGTCTGCGGGCGCAAACTGCGTCGGGCGCTGAGGGGCAACTTCGATCATAACACACTCTTTAATGTTTGCTTCAGCCGAAGATTCTATTCTACTACAAACATCATTACACAAATCCCGTAAATAAAGTATAAAGACTTACAAGTTTGGGATATATATCCCAAACTTGGGATAAACTTTGGGATATTTTGGGATAATTTAATCCGGTTCTAAACTTTGTCACCCGTCCAATGGATGAACATCTGATGGTAGCGTCCGATCACTGTGTTCGCAGGTCGATACAGTGACTCCGGCGCGGTGGTCGCATTCTCCAGCGGGGTCAATTGTAGACGTGCCTGACTCAGCGTCGGGCTTCCGGCGTCCACCCATCCGCGATAAACTTGCTCCAACACCAAATCCACCCGCCCTTGCCCGCCCCCATAGCCGCAAACCCATAACTCAAAGGGCTTGCCGGGGTCTTCTTCTTGATGCGGCAGTCTGCCCCCTGGCGGACGCATCGCCAACGCCAGCGTACCCTCACGCAGATCAATACAACCGCTTGCACTACGAAAATGGTCACGCACGCCCGTCAGGTACGGAATGATGTCAGCGCGGTTCGCCAGTGCATCCCGTGTGATATACACCACCTGCGCATTCCATCCCCGCAGATGCAGCGTCACCCACGCCGAAGCCAGCCCCAACTGCCACTCATTGAGCACGATTCCGGTCGCACGTTCGACAGAACGAGTACGCAACACTGATTTGAGCTTCCCGGCAGATTTTTTCGGCAGACGTTCATCCACCAGCGCATAAAACGAATCCGCCAGCTTGATCTGGCGCATTCCATCA
>DAOTXA010000188.1:0-12435 GCA_034435595.1 Anaerolineae bacterium
CCACTTCACCGACTTCGTTAAGTTTCCCTACTCACCCGCTTCCTCAACCACATCCGGCGATGCCGCAACCGGCGACCCTTCCGCCTGAATCGCGCTGGTGGCACACATCACTGGCATGGTTGCGAATTTCTGTTATGCTGAACGCGTAATTCACCAGTTACGTTTTATTGCATGGAGACGACCGCAACCGCTCACCCGGTCTGGCGGTCACATGAGATAGGAGACAAGATATGAAACAGTATGATGCGCCCCCGGCAATGCAGATTGACCCGGCAAAGAACTATCGCGCCCATTTTAAGACCAACAAAGGTGAATTCGACATTCACCTCTATGCGGCAGAAGCGCCCGCGACCGTGAACAACTTCGTCTTTCTGGCGCGTGATGGCTACTACAACGGCCTGACCTTCCACCGCTATATTGACAACTTCATGATTCAGGGCGGCGATCCGCGTGGTGATGGTCGCGGCGGTCCCGGCTACAAGTTCAACGATGAACCGGGGGCGCTTAAGCTCAAGCACGATGGCCCCGGTGTCCTTAGCATGGCAAACGCCGGACCCAACACCAACGGCTCGCAGTTCTTCATCACGCATGGCGCGACCCCGCATCTAGACGGCGTCCATGCCGTATTCGGCAAGGTGATCGGCGACGGTCAGCAGGTTGTGGACGCACTACGTCAGGGCGATACGATGGACGTTACCATCATCGAGTCGTAGGTTCTTCACACCATCTCCCGGCCCCCTCTCCAAGAGGCGAGAGGGAGGCCGCAACAGTGAACATCTCAGGCAAAGTGTCGCCTTGCGGCTTGTGGTAATTGGACAAATAGACACATAACGTCATTGTCGCGCTGTGGATGTGGTCGCTAAATCCACGCAATTGTGCGTTGATCTATGGCATATCCGGCGGATTGTGCGTGTGGTTCGCGGCTCGTTTCGCGCTGTAGTACTGGACTGTATGAGCGACTTATTCCACCGGGAAGCGCCCTTCTCGTGCAAATGCCTGCAACAGGTTCACCACACGCGAAACGCCACCCGCTGCCCGCATGGATTCGCCCAGTGCTGCCGACTTCTGTGCATATGAGGTATCAGATAGTATTGTTTCGACGGCCTCACGCAACTGCGCTGCACCGACATCTCCGAATGGCGGCACGAGTTGCAGCGGAATTCCCGCCCCTGTCATGCCCAATTGCGCCGCGACCATTGCTTGTTCCTGCTGTTGCGGCACACAAACCAGTGGTACGCCTGCTATCAATCCCTCATGGACGCTGTTCATGCCACCATGAGTCAAAAAGGCATCGACGCGTGGCAGCAACGCGACCTGTGGCACGAAGTTATATACATGGAAGTTGCCGGGAATATCCCCTAATGTGTTAATGTCGGTCTGCTTGCCGACGCTGAGGATGAACCCCGCTTCCATAGACCCGAACGCATCAAAGCAGCGGCGGATAAACGCATGGTTTTTGGCGATAGTCCCCATCGAAATATAGACGTTTGGGCGGTCGTTGTGGAGGATTTCGAATGGAAAGTCTGTTGCAGCCGGTCGCTTGCCGATAATAGGACCGACGAAGCGGCAGCGATCCGCATAGTGTTTGCCATTCGGCTGAAACTCCACTGATGTGAACACGATATTGTGGTCTTCCATCGCCATAAGCGGATCAAACAGGCTCGGCGGTTCTACGTTGTAAGTCCGGCGGACTTTGCCGCGCTCACGAAAGAAGGCCGGTAGCGTGGCGGCAATCTGCGGCAGCATCATCAACTGCGTCTTGAGCGGCATCACCTTGCCTGCGAACTTGTTATCCAGCACAAAAGTAGAGATGAAACAGACCACCGGGAGTCCGGTCACACGGGCGGCAATTTTACCCCATGCTGCCAGCGAATCGTGCATGATGAAATCGGGCTTTTCTTGCTCAATCAGGTCCAGCACATAGGGCAGCACCTCGTTGCCGATCTTCAGCAGCGCGATGGCGTTTTGTGCGAAGTTGTCGGTGCGCACGTCCTGAAAGAATTCGTTGACAGTCGGCAGGTAATCCGGGTAGGAGATAAAACGCGTCTCAGTAGCTTCAACCGTCGCCTGATTCTCTGCACCACTGACGTAGATGACCTCAATATCGGTGTCGCGCAGCGCGGTGATAACCGGCAGTGTGGGGTTCACATGACCGGACGAGGGAATGTTGAGCAGGATGACCTTCGGCATAGTAGTTCCTCGCATATTCAATTTTTTAGACGCCGCGTTCTTCGTGGTTCGCTATTACGCGAACCGGATGCGGAGGGTCACGATTTGCTGTGGCTTGATGGTCACACTCACGCGCCCATTAGCATCGGTGTCGATGTGGTGAATAGGTTCTTCTGCCAATGTAACGCGCTGCACAAATTCCGGGTGCGCGTGCGGGGTCAACAGCACCTCGACGACGTGTTCGTGCGGGTTGAACAGGCGCACAATCCAGCCCTGGCCCTTTTGCGGCGGCTTGAACGCAGTCACAATCGCGCCCTCACCATCGCTGCTGCTGCCATCTGCCATATCGCTAACCACACTCAAATAACTGCGTCGTGGACGTTCTGGGCGGGTGGTGTACTGGTAGGCGTGCAGCGGTGCGGCGTATTCGGCGGCGGCGCGTAGCAATACCGGGTTGTCGCCGCGACTGACCGGGCGCAGCGCGAAGTCGGCGGTCATCGGACGCAGGCATTGAGCACCCTGTACGGGAATTTGCGCACCAATTGCACCGGGGCGAGCAGTTAAATCGGCACGAGACAGCCACCCGACCGAGCGCAACAACGTCAGGGCGAGGGTGGTCGCGCCGTCCTCGTGGATCGCCTCTACTTCCGGCAGACCGCGTGCCAGCAGTGCCAGTGTCGTATCGCGCCCGGTCACAGCCGCGACCGTATCCATGGGAACCATGCGCCCGGTCAAGTGTTTAGAGAAGCCGTATGCGCCGCGTGTCAACAGCGTCCGCGCAGAAATCCCGGTGCGCAGATGGGCACGTAGGCGGTGGTCCTGGGCGTTGTTTTCGTAGCTGGTGTGAAAATACAGCCCCGGCATGTGATGATAGAAAGTCGCCGTTGTATGCAGATCAAGCCGCCTTAGCCCACGCTCGCGCCCGCGTTGTGCGTTGAGGCCGGGGGCAATGCGCAGGCGATGCTGCATCACCAGCCGCTCGTACAGCGGCGAAGACTCGACTTTGATGGTATCGCCCATACTCGCCGTGACGACGAGATCAGTATCCGGCGGCGAAAAATGGAAGGTGTCGCCCGCGTCACCGCCATCCACAAAGCGAAGCAAATCATTGATGGTACGCGCTCCAGCGGCGGTCATATGCTTCCAGTTGAGTACACCGCCTTCAACACTGAGCGTTTCTCCGGTGATGCTGCCGATGGTCGCGCCATTTTCGGTGCGGATACGCGCATGTGGACCGGGTGGTGTGTCGTCCAGATCAAGGATATAGGTCGCATAGCCCACGCCGGGAACAGCCGCCAGAAACGCAAGTTTGCCACCGTGAACTGTGTGATCGGCGTGAGGTTGCCAGCTAAATTGCAGTTCTTCTTCAGTATCGGGGATGCGCAGGCGCGTCGGATGCCGTCCTTCTGGCAGAGCGATGTCGAGTTCTACGATTTGTTTAACGGGCCAGTTGTGCCCGTTCCACACCACGATGTAGGTGCTGTTTTGCAGGGTGCCCAGGTCATTTCCAGCACGCAAGCGGCTCCCCGGCAGTGCATCAAGTGCAGCTTCGGCGAGGTGATCGCTAATCGCCTCGACCTCGTTAAAGGTGATTTCCTGCCGCGTGTGGGCATCATCGGTGTCGCGCCCGCTGATGGCGGTCGTTTGCTGCCCGCGCAGTAGATTGCGCCACGCATGGTTAAGCAAGGCGCGGGTATTTTCTGGCTGCGCGATGGTGCCGTGGCTCAACGCGACGGTCAGCAGCGGCTCTACGTTGACGGTCAACCGATAGCTGGCGTGGCTGTTGGCCTGTTTGAGATAGGCGCGTGTTGAAAGCGATAGCGGCGGCGAGGACGCGCTGTGCGGGTCGAGGTCGCCACCGAACGCCGGATGCTGCTCGTCCGACAGGAAATAGCGCAGCGCCCGCAAATAATCCGCCGGATCGCCTGCGGTAACGGGCACATCCAGATGATCGTTGAGCAGGGTTTCCAGGCTACTGAGCATAGGCATCTCGTCGTTGAATTCGAGCAGCCACAGGAAGGGACCGTCCGGGCGCAGCGCCTTCTGAAATTCCACCCCGGCTACGATGTCTGCGGCATCGCTGATCCCCCCTGCGGCGTGTGTTAGCACAAGCACGTTGCTGCCATCCGGCGACAGCCAGCGAAAAGGCGCGGTAACAGCGGTGCTATTCTGATGCAGGACCGTCGTCGTAATGCCGAATCCACGCATGATCTGCGGAAGCTGGCGCACATGGGTGCGGATAGAGGGCATAAACGCATAATTGGCGAGTTTAACGCCGTGTCGCTGCGCCATGACGCGAGCCAGCAGCAGATTACGCACCAGCGATTCACTGTTGACCAGTGTCTCTTCGATCTGTGTGTACCAGGGTCCAAGCGCCAGTTTGCCGCCTGCGTTGAAGATGAGGATTAACGCCTGCAAGTCGGGCCGAATATCGGCGACTTCCTCAATAAACGACATTTGACCTTCCAGCATATAGTACCGTGGAAAATCCGGGCCGGGACCATCATTGAGCGTCTTAAGCAGTTTCGACAGCCGGTCGAGGGCGGCAGCTTTGCGCCGGACCTCGGTCATTGCTCGATCTCCGTAGATATCCCAGCGCAAGTGTCCAATCACAAACAGCGATGCCTGCGGTGCCATCGATAGCGGTTTGGTATCGGTATCAGCCATAGTTCCAGATACCTCTGAGTATGCGAGTTAAAATACGGGCACGATAAAGTAGTAACGGTTGTGCGCGTTTATCCCTTTCTATTCTAACCGACGTTGAATAATCGCAACATTCAGGCACGCGAGCAATTCGAGCACATTGCAGATTTCCGCGACGTTGTGCCATTGCGTTGGCTTTCGTTTGTCTATACACTCGCCTTATGAACATCTACACCCCTTTCAATCGTATGTTCCCCCGCCGCGACCCGCTGCCGCATCCGCGCCGGATTCTGGTCGTGCGGCCCTGCTGTATCGGCGATGTCGTGCTGGCGACTGTCGTGCTGCCAGCGCTGCGCCGCGCCTACCCGGATGCACATCTCACCTGGGCCGTCGGCGGCTGGTCACGCGAGGTCGTCGAGCACCATCCACTGGTGGACGACATCCTCAACACTGGCTCCGACGCGCTGCCCGTCCGCTCAATGGCAGGAATGCGCCGGTTCGTCGCCCAGGTGCGCAGCGGGAACTTCGATCTGGTGGTGTCGCTGGTGCGCTCGCCGCTGATGAGTCTGGCGTTGTATCTGGCGCGGGTTCCGCACCGGGCGGGGATCGATAGCGCGGATCGCGGGTTCGGCTATACGGTGCGTGCAAAAGTTGATCCGGCAGCGGCGCGACACGAAGCCGAAATCTATCTGGACGTGATCCGGGCGATGGGCCTTTCAAGCGAGGGGTGTTACGCCAACGTCGGCTTCACGGATGATGATCGCACCGTTGCTCGCGGGTTGGATATTCAGCGCCCGTATGTGGTGGTCAACCCTAACGGCGGCAGCAATCCCGGCATGGCGATGAACGCCAAACGCTGGCCCCCGGAATCCTACGCAGGGCTGGCGAATCGTCTGACCAGTCGCCTGAACGCGGGTGTCGTCCTGTTGGGCGGGCCGCAGGACAAGCCGACCATCGCACAGGTGCAATCGGCGCTGATGGTGCGTGCATCCGCTTACGTGGGCACGTTGAGCTTCGGGCAAATTGCGGCATTGGCGGCGGATTCGCTGCTGTATGTCGGCAACGACACCGGATTAACGCATCTGGCGGCGGCATCCGGCGCAAAGACGGCGATGATCCTCGGTCCGTCGGACCCGGCACGCTACGCGCCGTTTACGCTAAATTCGATTGCGCTGTGGAAACCTGTTGAGATGCGGGCAGGTGGTGTCGCAGCGGGGACGCCAGAAAACTGGGATTGGTCACGCGACGGCATCTCGGTAGATGATGCCGCCACACAGATTTTCGCATTCCTGGACGATACAATGGTCACAGCACGATAGGTCTGACTACCCGTCAATCACACGATAGTATTCCAGCAGTTCTGCCAGTTTGCTGGTCGGGATAGCGTGCAGCGTATTGCCGTCGCGCCCGGTCATGGTTTCGGCAGCGGTCAGTGCGTTGAGAATGGCCTCCTCGAACGCTTCTACGACGGCTGTAAAAAACGTATTGGCGATGTTCTCCGAGGTCAGCACACGCGGAATCACATTTTGCAGCTTGTCGGGGTGATGGGGCCAGCGGTGCGCGGTAGAGAAGGCGATGATGAAATCGCCGCTGCCGTGATGCCCGACTGATCCGGTGCGGGCCAGCGCATACACCGCCCGCGAAGCAGATCGCCGTAACTGGCGCGGGTCCAGTGGCGCATCAGTCGCCATGACCAGCATAATGCTGCCGGGTCCGGGTGTGGGCATATATTCCTCGATGAAGTGCTTCCCCACCGGCGCACCGTAAACGGTCAACTCGCGCCGGGAACCGAAATTCGTCTGTACCAGTGCGCCGATGGTGTACTGATCATAGATGACACGCGATGCCGTCCCGATGCCACCCTTGAACTGGTAGCATTGCGTGCCTGTACCCGCGCCGACGTTGCCCTCTGCCACCGGCCCACTTCGCGCCGACTCAATGGCGGCGTGGACGTGTTCGGCGCTGGCATGTCGCCCGCGAATATCGCTCAGGTAACCATCGTTGCACTCGCCGACAACCGGATTCACGGTGCCATCGCCTTTACCAATGCCGGGATTGTCATGCAGCATATACGCCACGACCGCGTCCGCGACTTTGCCGACATTGAGCGTGTTCGTCAGCAGAATCGGCGTCTCGATGGTGCCGACCTCGCGCACCTGCTCAAAGCCGTTGGCCTTGCCAAAGCCGTTGAAGGCATCGACGGCGGCGGTCACTTTTTGCTCAAACAGGTTGCCATCGTGCGGCAAAACCGCCGTTACCCCGGTGCGGATAGGTCCGACGCCCTCGTTTAGTGTGCCCTCGCCCTTAATGATGGTGCTGTGACCGACCTTCACGCCGGGAACGTCGGTAATCGCGTTCAGTGGACCCGTCGGGTAGAAACCGGGCGTCACGCCCAATTCACGGATACGAGTCATTGTGTTTTGCCTCAAAATATAGTTGGATAAAGTCTAATTCAGCCAAGATGTAAGAACTTCGTGTCACCCTGGGCTGATGCAGATTTCAGGGTCTTGGTCCATGCTTTGACCGCAATGGGCGCATCCCGTTGAGCGTGACCAGCAGCGAAACGCCCATATCTGCCAGCACCGCGACCCATAGCGTCGTCCCACCGAAGAAGGCCAGCACCAGAAACAGCGCTTTGACGACGAAGCTAATCGCCACGTTTTGCACGATCAAACGGCGGGCGAATCGTGCCAGCCGCACCGCATCCGGTAGCTGCTTCAAACCATCCTGCATGAGGGCGATATCGGCGGTTTCCAGCGCAGAAGCCGACCCCGCGCCGCCCATTGCCACACTGACCGTCGCCGCCGCCAGCGCCGGTGTATCGTTGATGCCGTCGCCGATCATGACCACAGTTCCGTGTTTCTCGCGCAGCGCTTCTACTGCCGTGACCTTGTCCCCCGGCAGCAGATTCGCCCGCACATCGTCCACGCCGATCTGCGCACCGACCGCGTGCGCGACGGCTGCGTTATCCCCGGTGAGCATGGCGACTGTGCCGCCCATGTTGTGCAGTGCTTTGATCACTTCACCCGATTCGTCACGCGGCGTATCGGCAACGGCGACGAACCCACGAATTTTGCCTGCATCGCTCACCAGCATGGTCGTCTGTCCGTGGGCTTCGGCCTCGTCCACTATGTCGCAGAAGGCTTTTTCATGCGGGTATTCAGCGTCGAAATAGGCGTGACTGGCAACCGTCACCGGGCGTCCATCGACTTCGCCGCGCACCCCGCGCCCTGCCAGTGTCTCGACAGCGTGCGCCGTCGCGTACTGTGATGTAAGTCCGCGTGCGTTTGCCGCTTCGACCACCGCCCGTGCTAGCGGGTGTGTGCTGTGCCGTTCGACCGCTGCCGCCAGTGCCAGCACGTCGTCGCATTCCTCGCAGCCGGGAGATTCGCAGTCCAGCGCACGATTTTGCGTGACAACCGGTTCGCCGCGTGTGAGCGTGCCGGTTTTATCAAACGCGAACGCTTTCACTACGCCCAACGCTTCCAGATGTGCGCCACCTTTAATGAGAACGCCTTGCCGCGCTGCCGCTGTAATCGCGCTGATCACGGTCACGGGTGTGCTAATTACCAGTGCGCACGGGCACGCAATCACCAGCATCGCCAGCGCCCGGTACAACCAGCCGACGGTGTCGCCATCACTCAAAAACGGTGCGCCGAAGAATACAGGCGGTATTGTCGCCACCAGAAAGGCGATGACGACTACAGCAGGTGTATACCAGCGGGCGAACTGATCGACCACACGCTGGCTCGGTGCGCGGCGACCCTGTGCTTCTTCCACCATACGGATGATGCGACTGAGCGTATTATCTTCTGCCAGGTGTGTGACGCGGACGGTCAGCGTGCCGGAGCCGTTGACGCTGCCCGCATACACTTCATCGCCGGTTGTCTTATGTACGGGGATGCTTTCCCCGGTGATGGGGGCTTGATTGATGTCGCTTTGCCCGGTGACAATATCGCCATCCATTGGCACGCGCTCACCGCCTTTGACGAGGATCACGTCGCCGATGTGCAGCGCTTCGACGGGTACGACTTCCTCGTGAGTCAGCCTCTCCACAACCTCGTCCGTAGATGAGGTGGGCATTTGTGCGGTGTTGGCGATACCAATATCGCCTACGGAAATATTTCCAATCGCCACATCCACCGTTGGGCTATCACCGCACCCGCAGCCATCATCGCAGCCACAGGAATCATTTTCGACCGCCGCCTTTTCCACACGGATCGCGGTGGACGGGGCAAGGTCTATCAGGCTTTTGATGCTGTAGCGAGCCTGCGCCGCCGTGAAGCCTTCCAGCGCTTCGCCAATCGAGAACAGGAAGATGACCATTGCGGCTTCCAGCGTCTCGCCGATGAGGATCGCGCCGACGGCGGCAATCGTCATCAGCAAATTGATGTTCAAGTCACGGTTGATGAACAGCGTTGTGAGTCCGCTTTTCGCCACCGGGTACCCGGCGGTGATCGTCGCCAGCGTAAACAGGATTTCTGGCAGTGGAGACGCGATGACCCCCACCAGCGATGCGAGTGCGGTAATTACCAGCAACGCGCCACCCAATAGCGCCATGCGCGTATCAAAGCGACTTAGCAGATAGTCCCAGAAGCCGAGGACGCCCTTACGCACAGGTTTCTCGTCTGTGGTCGATTCGGCAGCATCACGCACGCCGAAGCCGACCGCTCTGGCGCGTTTGTTCAGGTCGTCCAGCGAAATGGGACCGTCTACGCTCAGTTTTCCGGTGTTGAAGTCCACGCGGACGCGCTGCACGCTATCCAACCGGGAAACGGCTTTTTCCAGCGTTTTTGCACATTCGGCACAGTCCATGCCGTCTACGGTGTAAGTTCGAGTTGTGTCGGTCATTTCAAAATCTCAGACAAAAATTCGAATGGTCAAAGAATAAGCCGCAACGAGTCATCATCTTGTCCTACAAAACCGTCGCGTAGTAGGGGCGGTATTTTTGCCACCCTCGATGGTGCCATCCCGTGAAATCGCATGGCAATATACGTCACTCATGGGCGGCGTGCATCAAAGCCATATCGACCATGCCGCGCACATGATCGTCATCCAGTGTGTAGTAGACGAAGCGCCCCTCTTTGCGGCCCCGGACCAATCCCATCTGACGCAGCACGCGCAGTTGGTGCGAAATCGCGGATTGGCTCATTTCCAGCACTTCGGCGAGTGTATGCACACAGACTTCGCTGTCGCGCAGCAGGGCAATCACCCGGAGGCGCGTGGGATCGCCCAACACGCGGAACATCTCGGCGGTGCGTTGTGCGTGAGTTTCATCTAGCTGATTCGCGTCTAAAGTGTCGGAATCACCACAGCACAAATCTAGCTGGGGGATGGGAAGGCTCATCGTCAATACATCCATATATGAACAACTATTCATATGTTAGCAAGAATCTGGACAGGCGTCAATGAAAAGAGCGAAATCGGGTGAACCAGTCTATACTAAAATTCAGTATTTCATTGATAATGGTTATCAATTACTGAGGAGCGACCATGAGCGACGTTTTCGTATGCTATTCACATGCCAATATCGACTTTGCCCGCAAGCTGACCGCTTCCCTCCCCGCGCTGGGGAGCAATACAACGTGCGCGGCGTGCCCAGTTTCCTGTTCTTTAGGGAGAACCGGTCAAACACGTTGCTACTGCCACACCCGGCGGGAGAGTTATAGCAAAGCATAAAATAAGCCGCCACAATGGACGGCTTATCTATTTGCTGTATTATTGATTTCTTATATCGACTATCGACCTAAGTGACCACTGCGGTCGTTTGCTCGCGTATTGTCTTACGACGTGCGATTTCTGCATGTGCGTTTTCCGAAGCCGCGACATAACCACCCGCACCTGCCGCAAATATCCCGGCGACAAGTAACATGAAGATTAGACCTGCCGTGGCAGCGACGATGTCATCAATTTCGTCTGCAACTTGCTCGGCTTCAGCTTCAAAGGCATCTACGGTTTGACGGAATTCACGCTCCCACTCATCAAGCTGAGCAACCGCTTCCTGTTCGGTGAGTTCGGTCTGCGTGGTCAGCGCCTCAATCGTCGCCTGTCTCAAGTCATTGCCAGGTTCATCATTCAGAAGATAATCATCCACCGCCAGACGAAGCGAGGTGAGTGATGCACCGGGAGCCAAAATTTCTTCGGCTTCGGCACGAATTTCATCCAGCGTGCCATCGCGCAATTCGACGGCACTGGCAACTGTCGTGGATACATCTTCGACATTTGCGCCGATAAATGAAAGTCCGTCTCCGATGACATTGGATACTCCGCGCAGGGTCGCGCTCAGGCTCGTTGTTAGCACAAACAGACTGACGAAAGTAAACAACCCCATCATCACGACTGCTTCTAACGCACCATCAAAGGCATCAGTCGCAGCAGAAAGTTTGCCCGTCACCAAGCCTCCGATAAACAGTGAAAGCAGTGCAGAACCGGCTAACCATACCGCAACCGACGTACCGAAATCCGGCCCCAGTGTGTCTTCGCCCGGTTCCACTACGCCGACACCAATGGCAACCCCTAGAATTTCAAATGCCAATTGCATTAGCAGTGCGACCACCACACCAGCCAAAATCGCCCCCCATGACATACGATGCTGCCAGGGTTCCGCCGTAGAGACTGAGTGAGTGACTTCTTTTTCTGCAACTTTAGCGTTTGGATCAACTGTATCAATCATGCTCATCTCCTTATGTGGCTGAACGTACTGCACGCAAAACGAGTGCAGCGATAAACAAAACGATAAAGACGATGAATACGATTTCTGCGATTGAAGCAGCCGCACCTGCGATTCCACCAAATCCGAATAACGCTGCAATGATAGCAATCACAAGGAACAATAACGCTAATTCAAGCATTGTTACCTCCTCAAGACTTATATTAGTTATGCTTTTCAAACCACATTATAAGCGAGGAGCATCGTTTATTGCTGGGTAGAAGCGCCTTAAGCAATACAGGTCGAGTGGACTATATGATATGTGAATTGTAATGAAATGCAGATGTTTATGTGTATAAATCGAAGAAGCGGCGCAGTGTCGATTCCAGATTAGAGATATACCTGCGCCCGTCCAGATCATCGACGGTGAACCACTTATAGTTGATGTGCTCGTCGCTCAGGCGAATCTCCCCGCCGGTCATCTGGCAGGTATACGCAATGAGGAAGATGCGCGTATCTAGCACGCGACCATCTCGAAAGCGAAAACCGGACAGATAGCCATCGCGCACGTCGAACACCTCGCCCACGTCGATAGTCAGCCCGGTTTCTTCCATGACTTCGCGTTGCAGTGCGTCGGGGATCGCTTCGCTGTAGTCGATCAACCCGCCGGGGAGTTCCCACTTCGGCGGATCAAGGATGTTTTCCAGCAGCAGTAAGCGCCCATCGTCATCGAGGATGAGCGCCTTCACGCTAATCAGAAAAGTTGCATCCGCAGGCAGATCGTACCATTCCATGAAGACTGGCTACCCAATCGGCTGCGGCGTATACGCCACGTATTCCGGCGGGAAGCGGAGTCCCTGCATTTTGAGCGTCTGCATCCGGTAGAGGAAAGCCGCCCCGCGCATGATGTGTTCGGCAATATCCACGACGCGGCGGTTTTCCGGCTGCTCAAGGTAGCTGCCCGCCGTCCACGC
>DAOTXA010000189.1:0-20841 GCA_034435595.1 Anaerolineae bacterium
AGCGAGGCCTACGCCGCGCTGACCGTCCTCACTGACAATGGGTTTCCGGTCGATACGTATCTGCGCGGGCGCGTGGCTTTCTTCGCAGAACGCTACACCGAAGCCATCGAAGCCTTCAACACCTATACGACCGAAGTCGTACTCGCCGCGATCCCGGCAGAACTTTATTTGCTGCTCGGTCAGGCTTATCGCGCCATCGAGAATTACGAGGCGGCGCTGGTCGCCTTTCAGACGTTGACCGCGCAATATCCGAACGATTCACTGTTTGGGGATGCGCTGCTGGAACAGGGGCGCACCCGTTTCTGGTCTGGCGATACGGATGGCGCAATCGAATATTATGTGTCTGTCGCCGACAACTATGGCTATCTGAACGAGGTCGCCGCTGACGCCTTGTGGCGGGCGGGCTTCCTGCACAATCAAGAGGGGCGCATTACCGAATCACGGGCGCTGTTCCAGCGGCTGGCGGATGCGTATCCGCAGACAGCAGGCGATTGGGCGGCGAGTGGGCTGTTCATCGCGGCAGAAGCGGCGATTGCAGCGAATGACACTGTCGGTGCAGAATCGTTGTATGCGCGGCTGGCAGCGACAGCAACCGGGACTGATCAAGCCGAGGCGTATCTGTGGTTGGGGCGCTTGCTGCTGGATCGCGGCGACACGGCGGGCGCGAATTCCGCGTTTGCGAGTGCGGTCGCGGCGGCCCCGGCGAGCTACTATGCCGCCCGCGCCGTTGATTTTCAGCAGGGGCGTGCCCCCTTTGCCCCACCCGCCGGGATGATGTTCAGCTTCGATGACCTGGCAGAGATCACGGCGGCGGAAAACTGGCTGCGTTCGACCTTCCCCGATATTGCGGCAGTTCAGCCGGATGGCCCGCTGTGGCCCCTATCTCCGGTGCTGGATACCGATCCGAGGGTGGTGCGCGGGCGCGAACTATGGTCTTTGCAGGCGTTTGACGAGGCGAATCAGGAATTCCGGGGTGCGATCAGTGCTTCTGTGCGTGATCCACTGGCCCTGTACCAACTGGCGATCTTCCTGCGCTCAATTGGCGCGTATGACCCGTCGATTCGAGCGACGGCGAATTTGATGTCGCTGGGCGGCGTCAGCGGACCGACAGCCCCGGCGTATATCGCACGCATGGCGTATCCGGCGTATTATCGTGATATCGTGCTGCGCGAGGCGGAAGCAGGCGGATTTGATCCGCTGTTGATGTTCTCGTTGATCCGGCACGAGAGTCTGTTTAACGCCAGCGCGACAGCGGCAGCCGGTGAGAAGGGGCTGACGCAGGTCATCCCGCCGACGGGCGACTACATCGCGGGGGCGCTGGACTGGCCCGATTACCAGCACAGCGACCTGTTCCGACCGTATGCGAGTGTGGCATTCGGCGCGTTTTATCTGGACGAGCAGCTAGACCGTTTTGACGGCAACACATACGCAGCACTGGCAGGATACAACGCGGGGCCGGGGCGGGCGATCACATGGCTAGAGGTATCTGGCGGCGACCCGGATGTGTTTATGGCGTCGATCACCATCAGCACAACGCAGCTATATATCCAGCGGATTTACAGTTATTACAATGTCTACCGGCAACTCTATGGGACATAGACCCGCTATGGTATAGAGTACGCGAAGAGACGTAAGTGGTCTGAGCGCGGGACGCACAGGGGATATGAGGAAATCGGGACACAGGCGTGTCCCGTTTGTTGTCTACCGGGTTGGCGGATGGACCAACGCCTAGTTGCTGGCGAGCATCGTGCGCACTTTGGCGACGAGGTCGTGGTGCAAAATGGGCTTCGGCAGATAGTCGTTGGCCCCGGCTTCCATACCACGCATGACGCTATCGGCGTCGCCGCGTGCAGAAAGGATGAGGACGGGTGTCTGTGAAGTATCGTCACGCTGGCGGATGACATCACACAACTCAATGCCGTCCATGCCGGGCATCATCACGTCGAGGATAATCATGTCTGGCGCGTTGTTGTCCAACACCGCGAGGGCGGCATCGGCGTCCTTGGCTTTCATCACGTTGAAGCCGCCACGCTCCAGCATAATTCCGATGAGTGTGAGTGCGCCGATTTCATCATCGACCACGAGGATGTTTTTCTTCATGCCAACCTCCGGTAAAGGGGCGTGTGTAAGCAGTTGATTTCGAAAACTTTGTTATCCGGTCTAGTTCCATGATAACGCGCACTAACCGGGTAAATCATTAAGAAAAACGCAATTGTCCATCAAGATTTTAGTGTACCATTGCTGGCAATTTTCATGCAACTCCCTGAGGGCCTTGCACCAATGATCCCCTGAATTTGGGGTATATATTTAGTGTTGTTTGCGTTATCCTGCTTTGCCGTGAAGAATAGCTGAAGTGCCTTCACTTTGGATATAGCGCAAGATAAGACGGGTAAAGAAAGTAGAAGAAGTAGCAAAAGTAAAAGCAAATCGACAAACTTTTTCTACTTTGGTTCACTTTATAATGCTGCAATCCTGTCATTCTTTCGTTTAAACTCAGATGTTCAAGCGAGTGTGCATTCAGACTTCAGGTTGAATTTAGAACTTCCCCTTTCATTGCTTCCCGACTATGAGGAGAGCCGTCTTGTTCGTGAACAAACGATTTTTGCACATGATCTGGCTTGCAGCCCTGCTGGCTGTGTTGCTGGTGGCCTTACCTGTCGCCGCGCAGGATGGTGACGCCGAGGCCACGGGCGAAGCACCTACGCCCTTTGAAATGCCCGCGCCCCCGGAGGGTATGGACCCGGATGCGGTCGTGGTGACGGTCAACGGCGACGAAATCACGCTGGAAGACTTTCGCACGCGGGTGCGGTACGAGCGTCTATTTTTCTATACTTTTCTGGAAAATGCCGTCCGTGAGCAGGCCACCATTGACGCGCTGAACCTGGATGACCCCAATAACCAGTTTGGCCCTAGCATTCAGCAGTTTCTTGGTCAAATTGAGGACACGCAGTTATTTGGCGAACAGGTGTTGATTCAGCTTGTCGCGGAAAAATCTTACATTGATGAAGCGATGGCACGCGATCTGGAGCCGGATCAGTGTGCGTTGGATACCGAGTGGTCGCGAGCTATTTTCGTCGAACTGGGCGAAGATTGTGAAGCAACCGACGAGTTCGTAGCGGCACGTGAGGCCCATATTGCACAGGCTGAAGAACTGTCTGGCATTACCCGCGAAACGTTGGACGCGATCATATACTCGCGGGCGGTGACGCCACTGGTGCAGGAGGCTCTTGCCGAAGGAGTCGAACTGCCAGACATTGAAGTCGTGCGTTCCCGTCACTTCCGTGTGGCAAGTGAAGAGGTGGCGGTGGAAGCGATTGAACGCCTTGAATCTGGCGAAGATTTCTTCACTGTGTTTGCGGAATATGACCCCAATGCAGCCAACGCTTTTGGCAATGATGGCGTATATAGCAACTTTGGGCGCGGCGAGATGGTCCCTGAATTTGAGACGGCAGCTTTTGAGAACGAAGTTGGCGATATTGTCGGCCCGGTGCAGTCGCAGTTTGGCTATCATGTGATCGAAGTGCTTGACCAGTCGGTCGGTGTCAGTGCGCGTCAGATCGTCCTCGAAACCGAGGAAGAAGCCAATACCGCGCTTGACCTGCTGCGCGATGAAGGCGTGGATTTCGCCGAGTTGGTACAGGAATATTCGATTGACCAACTGACCCGTTCAACGGGTGGTGACCTCGGTTTCATTGGTCCGGGCACGGTCGAACTGGCGCTGTATGGCGCGATTCAGGCGGCAGAACCCGGTGATTTAGTCGGCCCAATCGAGGTTGACGCGGGCTGGGCTGTGGTAGAAGTCACCGATCAGGGCACAGAGCCGACGCAGGCTTCGGTGCGGCATATCCTGGTGGATGAAGAAGAAGTGGCGCAAGACCTGATTGATCGCCTTGACGGTGGTGAAGACTTCACGGCGCTGGTCCGCCAGTTCAGCACGGACCCCGGCGCTGGTCCGCGTGGCGATACGCTGGCGACCTTCACGAATGGGCAGCAGTCTGGCTTTTATGCTGCCGACCAGCAACTTGAGGGCCTGGGATCGCTGGCAGCGGCAAGCCCCGAATTTGTCGAAGCGGTCTTCTCGGCAGAAGCAGGCGAGATTGTCGGCCCGGTTCAGATTGGCGAGAGCTTCTTTGTGATCGTGGTTGAAGAACTTGACGTGCGTCCCCCGACGCCGGGTGAAGTCGATGTGGCGACACAGGCGATTATCACCGAATGGGAAGACAGTATTTTCGACGAAGAAGCGCTGGAACAAAATGACATCTGGCGTCAGTATGTGCCGACCGTCCCGGTTCCGAGCAATATCTCGGCGGCGCTGGCAGTGCTAGACCCGTATGCAGCAGAAGCGCGTGAGTTCATCCTTGAACAGCGTCGTGCGGGCAGCATTATCAACCGTCTATCTACGTTGCAAATGCCGGAACCAGCACCGGAAGCGACACCGGAACCTGAAGCCACTGCCGAACCCGAAGCAACTGAAGAAGCTGAGGCCGAGGCCACCGAAGAAGCGAGCGAATAGCCGGTTTTGCCTGCATTCACGTAATGAAAGCCAGCCCCTGGTAAATGCTTGAGGGCTGTGCGAAACGCTAAATTTCAGAATCCCCCCACACGGGGGGATTTTATTTTTACCCGGCGGCGTGACGGGATTGTGTCTCGTTCAGCATAGTGTATTGTAGAGACATCTAAACACAAGCGATATACGGCAATCCATGACCAGAAAAGACGGCGCGGAGTGCTGGTTCATTGTGTCCCCCAGTTTTTGGGTGGTGAAAGCGGGCACATTTAAAACTATCCTCATATCGCTTACGTATAGTGAGTATGGGGTAGAGTCAAGATTTTTCAACGGGTATACACACATAGATAGAGGTAAACGAATATGTCCTCAAATGTTGCTGTAACTGTCGATAACGTCGGCAAGAGCTACGGGGATTTCCGTGCGGTAGATGGTGTGTCCTTTATCGTGAATCGCGGCGAAATCTTCGCCATGCTTGGTCCGAACGGGGCGGGAAAATCAACGACGATCCGCATGATGTTGGATATCCTCAAGCCGGATACAGGTACAATTCACATCCTCGGTGGACCGATCAACGATCGCACCAAAGACCGTATCGGGTATTTGCCGGAAGAACGCGGTCTATATCGTAATGGCAAGGTCATTGAGGTCATGACCTATCTCGGTTCGCTAAAAGGCATGAGCTATCGTGACGCACACAAGCAGGCGATGTCGCTGTTGGAGCGCCTCGAACTGGCAGACAAGGCTGATAAGAAAGTCAGCGAGTACAGCAAGGGTATGCAGCAGAAGGTACAGTTTGCCGTGACCATTATGCATGACCCTGATCTCATCATCGTTGACGAACCCTTCAGCGGCCTTGACCCGGTGAATACACTCGTCATCAAGGATTTGATCAACGAAATGCGCGACAACGGCAAGGCCGTCATCATGAGTACGCATCAGATGCACCAGGTCGAAGAGATGGCTGACCGTCTGCTGATGATTAATCACGGTAAAACGGCCCTTTACGGCCCGGTGGAACAGGTCCGCCGTGAAAACGCGCTGCACGCCGTCATCGTGGAAGGTGAGGGCGATTGGAACAGCCTGCCCATCGTCAAAGCTGTAGAAACTCGTGGCAAGGATAACGGTGAGACGGTCGTCCACCTGCAACCGGATAGCGCACCGAACGATCTGCTGGCTGCCATCGCCGCAAACCCCCGGATGAAGGTTACGCGCTTTGAACTGGCTGTGCCCGGTTTGAACGACATCTTTATTGCTGTTGCCGGGGAGCGCATCACGCAGACGGGTGAGGTCGAGCAGGTCAAGCGCGGGGAGCCGGTCTATGAATAAGATGTGGCTGATTGCCCGACGCGAGTACTTTTACAACCTCAAGCGTCCGGCGTTTTTGTTCGCAGCAATTGGGACGCCGTTCTTCTTCGTTGGCATCATGGTGTTGTCGGTGATATTAACCGTTTCGACCGAGCTACAGGTCAGTGACCTGAATGCCGGATATGTTGATAATGCGGGTGTGATCACTGACCCCGATGCGCTGGAAGACTATACCGGTATCTTCAGCACGTATGCGAGCGAAGATGCGGCCCGCGCTGCCCTTGACGACGAAGAGATTGATACCTATTTTGTCGTCGCCGAAAACTGGGTGCAGTCGGGGATGGTGAACATCTACAGTTACGAGGTCATGCCCGACGATCTGGACAACGTGATCCGCGATCTGCTGCGCATTAATCTGGCGGATAGCCTGACTTTGCGCGTGCCAGAAGAGCGTTTTCTTGATTCCGATTTGACGATTCGCCTTGAGGACAGCGGGCGCGAGGTTTCCGAGCAGGGCATTATTGGCTTGCTGTTGTTCCCGATTGTGTTCGGTGTGGTGTTCTCGCTGGCGACGCAGATCACGAGTGGCTTTTTGATGGGCGGGCTTGTCGAAGAAAAGACGAATCGCGTCATTGAGATGCTGGTGACCAGCGTTACGCCGACACAGCTACTTCTCGGCAAGATCATCGGCCTGGGGTTGCTGGGCCTGTCGCAGCTTGCGCTGTGGATGGGTTTGCTGCTGCTGGCGGTCGTCTTCGGGCAAGATTTGCCCGTGTTCAGCGAGTTGGTGATTCCGCTGGATATGATCTTCTTCGGGCTGATCTACTTTGTGATCGGGTATTTCATGATCGCGTCGTTGATGTCGGCGATTGGCGTGATGGTCGGCTCTGAACAGGAAAGCCGTCAGGTCGCAGGTCTAATCATCCTGCCGTTCTTCGCGCCCTACTTCTTCATCGCCGCGTTTTTTGTGGATTCCAACGGTACGATTCCGGTGATTCTTTCGATGATTCCGATCACATCGCCGATGTCGATGATGTTCCGGCTGGGGCTGGGTGGTGTGCCGCTTGCAGAAATCGCCATCAGTCTGGGTCTGCTAATCGCAACGACTGCGTTTTTCGCGTGGGCGTCGATCAAGATTTTCCGCTGGGGTGTGCTGTTATATGGCAAGAAGTTCAACGTGCTGGAACTGTTCCGCGTGCTGGGCGGCAGGGTTGAACCCGGTGTCGCGCATACGGGTGGATCGCAGGTGAAGGAGGAAACGGCGAATGCGTAACATTTGGAATGTATTCCGGTACGAATTGACGCGCAATCTCCAGCGCAAGGCATTTCTGTTTACCGCATTTGGAATTCCACTGCTGATCTTCGGGGTGTTCCTCCTGATCCAGTTTACCTCGACACAGGCCAACGAGGACGCGACAGAGCAACTCATCGAAGAGGCGCAGGAACGGGTAATTGTCGGGTTCGTCGATCTGGCGGGGCTGGTGACTGGCGATTCAGGCGTGTATGTCCCATTCGATGCTGAGGATGCAGCGGACGCGGCGTTACGCGCTGAAGAAATCGACCAGTACTACATCATCCCTGAAGATTATGCAGAAACGGGTGAGTTGATGGTAGTGCTGCCGCGCTTTACCATCTCTGGTGCAGAGGGCGCGGGTTTCGTCCCGTTCCTGTACAGTCAGATGGCAGAAGACGCAGATGCCGCGACACTGTCGCGCTTACAGTTCCCGGCGAACGTCCAGCGTGTGCAATTCGACCGCGATCCGGTAGATGCGGGGACACCCGCTGACGCCGAGGGCGAGGTCGTCAGAGAGGACGACGACAGCGGATTTGTCATCGTCTACGGTTTTGCGATGATCTTTATGCTGGCGCTGTTCGGAACCAATGGCTACCTGATGCAGAGCGTTATTGAGGAGAAGGAAACGCGCATCGTAGAAATATTGATTTCCGCTGTGCGCCCGATTCAACTGCTTGCAGGCAAGATTCTGGGCCTCGGCGTGCTGGGGATCATACAGGTGGTAGCATGGGTCGGTACCGTGTTGCTGATGACGCAGTTGGTTGGTGGCGACAATGTGCCGAGCCAGTTGGGTTTCATCGCGGACCTCGAAATCGAACCGGCGATGCTATTGATCGCATTCATCTACTTTGTGCTGGGTTAT
This sequence comes from Anaerolineae bacterium, assembly GCA_034435595.1. Lineage (GTDB taxonomy): Bacteria > Chloroflexota > Anaerolineae > Aggregatilineales > Phototrophicaceae > JAVJSU01. The sequence goes on from DAOTXA010000189.1 coordinate 7,972, forward strand.
CTGTTCTTCGCGGCGATGTTCGGCGCGATTGGCGCGATCTCGGTGTCGATGTCAGAAGGGCCAAACTACTCCATGATCTTCACGCTGCCGGTGGTGATTCCCTTCCTCGTGTTGCAGATGTTCATCGACAGCCCGAACGCCGCTCTGCCGACGTTCCTGAGCATCTTCCCGCTCACATCCCCGATGGCGATGGTCATGCGGGCGGCGAGTACGGGCGGCGAGATTCCGTTGGGCGAACTGGCGTTAAGCATCGTCTTGCTGGCGTTGCTGGTGGTCGCGGGTATCTGGCTGGCGGGGCGTCTGTTCCGCGTGAATACGCTGCTGGCGGGTCAATTGCCCGGTCTGCGTGATATTCCGGGGTTGATCCGGGGGTAGGCTTCTTTCCTCAAGCGACCCCTTCGTTTCTTCACCAAGCAATTTGAGCCAGGTCCGTCTTTGTTTGAACCGGACCTGGCTTTCCATTTCAGTTTGTGATTGCGTATTTATTTGAAGCCCCTCTCCCCAGGGTGGGAGAGGGATTGGGGTGAGGGGATGAACCCTACGCCCAGGTAATCAAACCGGGTTGGAAGGGTGTGGACAGATACCTGTGATTCGGGATCACACGGACAGAGATGCCCGATTCTCCGCTGGACGTATACCGCACCGTCCCCTTAAACGTAACTTCGCTGCCGCTGCCGTTCTTCTGCGGTTTCATATCAACGGCTGCGCTGCCGATTGCTTCGATACCGCCGCGTGTATCCAGCGTGCCGTAGTACAACTGAACTGTCACATCGTCGGGCGTTAACTGACCCAACTGTACTTTGGCAGTTACGTTGATCTTGTCACCGACTTTGGCGTTTTGCGTGCTGATTTTCACATCGCTAACGCGGACCTGCGACCACTTGCCCTCGATCTCCTGACGCCACTGCACGAAATCCAGACCTGGCTTGAGGTCGGCATCGCGCATGTCGGAACTGGTCTGTGCGACAGGCATATAGTAATCTGCGGCATATTCCTGCACCATGCGGCGTGTGTTGAAGAAGGGAGCCAGCTTCTTCATCGAAGCCTTGACCTTCTTAATCCACTCACGCGGGAGGCCGTCCGGTCCCCGGTTGTAGAAGGTAGGGATGATGTCCTGTTCCAGCACATTGTACAACGCCTGACTCTCGATGAAGTCCTGATGTTCCCAGTGTTCTTCGTCGTACTGTTCGCCAGAACCAATCGCCCAGCCGACATTTGGATCATAGGCTTCTGCCCACCAACCATCCAGAATCGAGCAGTTGAGGCCGCCATTGTAGATGACCTTCATACCGCTTGTCCCACTGGCTTCTTTGGGACGACGCGGCGTGTTTAGCCAGATATCTACACCGCGCACCATATAGCGGGCGATGAGCATGTCATAGTTTTCGAGGAACACGATCTTGCGGCGGAACTCTGGCGTGCGGCTGAGTTTAACGATCTCGCGGATAAATGCCTTGCCGCCTTCGTCATGCGGGTGCGCTTTACCGGCGAAGATGATCTGGAACGGGCGGTCGGCGTCGTTCATGATTTTCTTGAGACGCTCAATGTCCTTCATCAGCAGCGTTGCACGCTTGTACGTCGCAAAACGTCGCGCAAAGCCGATGGTCAGGATATCGGGATTGAGTACGTCGTCGGCAGCTTCGATTTCGCTTTGCGAGACGTGACTGCGCTCTAACTGTTGCTTGAGGCGCTGGCGCGAGAAGGCGACCAGACGCTCGCGGCGGCGCTCATGCGTGCGCCAGATTTCGCTGTCGGGGATGTCGTCCACATCTTCCCAGATGCGCGGATTGGATTCGTCGGTGCGCCAGTCCGGGCTAAGATAGCGGTCGAATAGAGTCGCCATCTCACCGCTAACCCAGCTTTGCATGTGGATGCCGTTGGTGATATGCCCGACCGGGATTTCGCCCTCTGGCACACCGGGATACAACCACGTCCACATCGCACGTGATACGACACCATGCAGGGCGGCAACGCCGTTTGCCATTGACGAGATGTTTAGCGCCAGCACCGACATGGAGAACAGTTCGTAGTCGCCCATGTCCTCGCGGCCCAGATTGATAAACTGGTCGCGGGTGAGGCCCAGGCTGCGATAGTAGTCGGTGAAGTGTTCGTCGATCAGATCGAAGCCGAAGCGCTCCAGACCGGCGGGTACAGGCGTATGCGTCGTGTAGACGGCGCTGGATTTGCCGATGATGCGGGCTTGCTCGAAGCTGAGGCCCTTTTCCGTCATCATCTGGCGGATACGTTCCAGACCGAGGAAGGCGCTGTGTCCTTCATTCATGTGGACCACGTCCGGGCGCAGGCCGAGTGCGTCGAGGGCGCGAATGCCGCCGATGCCCATCAGCACTTCTTGCCGGATGCGCGTGCGACGGTCGCCACCATACAGACGGTCGGTCAGGTTGCGGTCCTCTTCACTGTTTTCCTCGATGTTGCTATCCAGCAGATACAGGTTGATACGACCGACCTGCACCTTCCAGATTTGCGCGTACAACTGGCGACCGGGCATCGGCACCGAGATTTTGATCGGGTTGCCGCTGTCATCGGTTTGCAGCGTGACGGGCAAATTGGAGTAGTCGTTGAGGGGGTACGATTCCTGCTGGTAGCCGTCGGAGTTGAGGTACTGCTGGAAGTATCCTTCTTGATACAGCAGGCCGACACCGACGAGGGGCAGGCCGAGGTCACTGGCGCTCTTGAGGTGGTCGCCACTGAGTACACCCAGGCCACCGGAATAGTTTTGCAGGCATTCGGTGAGGCCGAATTCCATTGAGAAGTAGGCGATGGTCGGCGTCTTGTCGAGTTTGCCGTACTGGGTTTTGTACCACGTGTTCTCGGCGTTCATATATTCGTCGAACCCGGCGCTGGCGCGGTTGAGATGCGCGATAAATGCGGGATCGTTCTTGACTACTTCCAGACGCTCCTGGCTGACCAGCCCCAGCATCCAAACCGGGTTACGGTTGGTCTTGATCCAGAGGTCATTGTCAATGCGCCGGAACAACGTCATCGTTTGATGATCCCACGCCCAGCGCAGGTTATAGGCCAATTCAGTCAGCCGTTCCAGCGGTTTGGGCAAATCTGGTACGACGTTGACGGTTGCAACGGGTTTAATCATGGATTATGGCTCCTGTCAGTTAATCAGGTTGAACCTAAGCCAGTTCACATGTTAGACAACACGGAACCGGAAGGCGAGTTGTGCCACCATAAGCATAGCGTGCTGTCTCAATGCGTGTCAATTGAGCCGGGAAAGTTCGTACATAGCGCCGAAAATCAAATTGGTACGGCGCAAACTCGCCCTATTCTAAGGGGAAAGACGATTGTCTGTGGCGTGCCTCCTTGTGCAAAATGCCGTTATGGTGGGTATTTGTTCTGCTTGGCGGGTGCAATTTGTGCAATTTGCCCTTCAGAACACCTGCATCCATTGAGGTTTTCCGGTGTTATACAATTTGTTGCCTGTGCTAAAATAGACACTGGATCAAGAATCTTGCCGTAAGTTTCCGCAGGAGAATACAATGACTCTGAAAAAGGAATCCCAGAAGAAGGGTACGGTCACCAAGGTGACCTTCTATACGCATAAGCTACCTGATGCTGAGGAAGTCTTCCTCGTAGGGGACTTCAACGACTGGAATGAATCGTCGCACCAGATGGATAAGCTCAAAGACGGGCGTTTCAAAGTGGCGTTGAAGCTGGAACCGGGGAAAGAATACCAGTTCCGCTACCGCGTAGATGGTGAATGGCACAACGAATGGGAGGCGGATAAGTATTCGTCTAACCCATTCAGTGGTGACAATTCGGTCATCGTTACCTAGTGAACCTGTGCAATACAATATAAATACGCGAATCAAGCGGCCCCCGCATCTGGCGAGGGCCGTTATTATTATTTCTCTTCTTCTACTGCCAATCTCTTTTTCGACGTATAGCCAATGCGCGTGCCTGCCGGCACCGTCTTGTTGTCGAAGTCGGCGAAGTCTTCCTGACGCACGTCCGTACCGAGAATAACATTCGGCCCGACGGTGTATCCGGCGGGGATATGTGCGTCTTTGCCGACGGTGGTAATGCCGAGTGCGCCCTTATGACCATCCATGCTGCCGACGTGCGCATTGTGCCCGATGACGGCGATTTTATCCATGACGACACGTTCAACAACGGCCCCGGCTTCGATGTAGGCATCATTGAGGATGACCGATTCGCGCACGACCGCGTTTGGCCCCACATAGACACCGGGCGACAACACCGAGCGTTCGACTGTTGCACCTTCAGCGATGATTGAGCCATCGGTGATGAGGCTGTCTGCGACTTTGGCCCCGCGATCAATGCGGACGGGCGGACGTTCTTCTGAGCGCGTGTGAATGATCCACGTGCGATCATTGAGGTTCAGCGAGGGCGGTGACGCCAGTAGGTCCATGTGTGCTTCCCAGTAGGCGTCCATGGTTCCAACATCCACCCAGTAACCGCCGTAAGGATACGCGTACACGTCCATATTGTTGTCGATCATATACGGCAAGACACTATGCCCGAAGTCACGCGGCGAGTTGGGGTCCGCGGTATCGACTTCCATCATGTGTTCTAACGCGGCATAGTTGAACACATACACGCCCATGCTCGCCAGCGTTCCGGGGGGATTTTCCGGCTTTTCCAGGAAGTCGATCACGCGATAATCTTTGTCCACGTCCAGAATTCCGAAGCGGTTGGCTTCATCCAGCGGCACGTTGATAGTGCAGAAGGTGGCGTCGGCCTGCTTCTCACGGTGGAACTGAATCAGCAGGTCATAATCCATTTCGTAGATATGATCGCCAGAGAGAATGAGCACGTATTCCGGGCGACCACGCCGCACGAAATTCATGTTTTGCCATACGGCGTCGGCAGTGCCGATATACCAGTCGGTGTCATAGCGCCCCTTGTAGGGTTGCAACAGATTCACACCACCCGTAAATGAGCGGTCAAGATCCCACGGACGACCGAGCGCGATGTGATCGTTGAGGCTATGCGGACGATACTGGGTTAGCACCAGCACGTCAAAAATATTGGAGTTGACGCAGTTGCTCAACGCAAAGTCGATGATGCGATACTTCCCGGCGAAGGGAACGGCGGGCTTGGCACGTTTGGCGGTCAGCGCGCCCAGGCGAGTTCCTTCACCACCGGCTAGAATGACAGCTTTTACACGCATAGTGGGTTACTTCCTCTCGATGATTTTCCGGTATAGGTCGATGTATTGTTGGGCGCTGGTGTACCAGCTAAAGTCCTGGCGCATGGCGCGACGCTGCATCCGTCGCCACGCCGCAGGACGATCCTGATAGGTGTTCAACGCCCAGCGGGTTGTGCCCAAAACGGCGTCGGGTTGTTCCCAGTGAAAGACGAAGCCGGTGCCATGATCGGCGTTGTCGTTGTCGTAGTTGTTGACGGTATCGGCAAGGCCACCTGTTTCACGCACCAGCGGCAGCGATCCGTAGCGCATGGCGACCATTTGCCCCATCCCGCAGGGTTCGAAGTGGCTGGGCATCATAAAGATGTCGCTGCCCGCGTAGATCAACTGCGCGAGTTCGGCGTCGAAGTCGATGATGCTGCGTGCCTTGAGCGAAAAATCACGTTCAAGATCGGTCATGGGTTCTTCGTAGTATGGGTCGCCTGTGCCGAGTACGACGAACTGCACGTCGCGTTCGTTGAGGACCTCGCGCAGGGCAGGAATCGCCAGATCGGGGCCTTTTTGCCAGACCAGGCGGCTGACAAAGCCAATTAGCGGGATGTTGTCGCGGATTTCGAGACCGAGCTTCTTTTGCAGCGTGCGCTTGTTCTGAACGCGGCGTGTATGGTAGCTATCGGCGTCGAAGTTGGCGTTAATGCGCGAATCTGTCGCCGGGTCCCATACGTCGGTATCCAACCCGTTGAGGATGCCGAACAGGTCTTCTTTGCGGGTGCGGATCATCTCGTCTAGCCCGTAGCCCATGTACGGATACTGGATTTCGACCGCGTAACGCGGGCTGACGGTTGTGACCACGTCGCTGTAGGCGATAGCGATTGCCATCAGATTGTCGGTGAGGTCCTGATATACCAGGTCAGGATGATCGCGGCCCGGAACGCCCGCTTTCCACAGCCATCCGCCCTGATATTCACCTTGATAGGCGAGGTTGTGGATCGTCAGCATAGTCGAGACTTTGCCCCACGCCGGGTCATGTTTTTTCTGATCGAGCATAAAAGGTAGCAGGCCGGTATGCCAGTCGTGGACGTGGACGACATCGGGGAACCAGTCAAGGCGCTGGCGCAGTTCCCAGATGAGGGCAAGGGTGGCCTGATTGAAGAAGATGAAACGCGGCGAATCCCAATCCCAGACGGTGTAGGTCGATTTCTCGTTGCCGAAGTAAGGCCAGCCCTGGATAAAGTAGAAGGGCACGCCGTTATGTACCGTACTAAAGACGTGAATATCGGACGTGCCTTCGTTGTGGGTGAACTGGAAGCTGAATAGCTGATTGATGCCGAACTTCTCATGGTTGATATGCCCGTACCCAGGCATGATGACCCGGGCGTCAATATCGTGGTTGCGCAGCGCGCCGGGCAGACTGCCAACAACGTCCGCCAACCCGCCAACTTTGGCGAAGGGGTAGGCTTCGGCGCTGACGAATAACACGTTCATGGGGGTCTTGCTCCTTGCTGCCGGGGTTTCGTAGAACGATCGGGCGGTCCGGTGTGTATCGAGTTTACGATCTCTCTACACGGGCCGCCATTTTAACAGTCGATGTTTAAGAATAGATTACAGTTGTTGCTGGCAGCGATTGTAACTCACTCGCCATGCAATGAAAAAAGTTCTAACCCGCAAACCACGCATAGTCAATATCCGGCAAAATGCGGTCGATCTCGAAGAATTCTGCGGCACGAGTAGTATCCGGTTTGCCGCTTTCGAGACTATCTGCCAGTTCGTTAAAGCGGTCTACATGTCTGGTAAAGCGCTGGATGGCATATTCGCGGGCCTGCCCGGTCGTAATCAGGAACGGCCAATCGGAGCTTTGCAGCAGCAGCACCTCGCGGGCGGCCTGATTCAACACGGCACGGGTATCGTCGTCCGGTGCGTCGAACTGTGTGGCGAGGGTCGCCATGCGCTTTTCTGCTTCGTGGATGGCGGGCCACATCCAGCGGGTTTCGCCGTTGTTCCATACGAAGTGTTTGCCGCCTGCGCCCCATGAGCTTTCCGGCAGGCTGATGCTTTCTTGCGGTTGATGCGCTGCAAGAAAGTCGGAGGCGGTCGTTAAGTCGACATCCGGGTTTTGCGCCAGATGTCGCAGCACGCGACCGAGCCAGTTCACCCCCTCAAACCACCAATGACCGAACAGTTCGGCGTCGAAATTAGAGGCGATCAAACCGGGTTCGTCGGTGTCGTTGTAGTAATCGCGCAGCAAATCACCGACGAGATGGGCAAAATGTTCTGCATGTTGATCGACTTTATAGGCCGCCCATTCCGGGTGATAGTAGTCTTTATGGGCGAGGTCGGTTTTGGCCCCGGTCACGCGCCAGTATTGCAGGCCGCTGGTCCCTGATTTTTTGTGGAATTCGCGGTAGTCAAAGTCGCCGGGATAACCCCAGTCCAAACTCCAGACCTGCTGCCCGGTGCGATTATTGCGCCCGATGACAGCGACATCCGATTCTGCTACGCGATAGGCTTTGAAGGTGGTGTGATCACGGTTTGGCGTTTCGCCGGTGCTGGCGGGTGGGATGACGTAATGCCGTTTGACGCTGCCGTATGGACCGAGTACGTCGCCGGCGGCGACGCCGACCGGTTGCCCGCCATTGACGGCGTGCGTTTCACTAAAAAAGGTTTTGATCTCATTTTTGGCGAGGATCGTCTCAATGCCGGGGCGATAGGCGCATTCTGGCAGCCAGATGGCACGCGGCGCACGCCCAAACAGACGTTTATATGTAGACACACCCGCTTTGATCTGAGCGTGCAGGCTGCTTTCCTCTTGCAACAGCGGTAGATAGGCATGGCTGGCGGCGCTGGTCAGCATCTCGACGAAGCCTTCGTCTTGCAATTGCTTGAACGCGCCGATGATGTCGCGGTTAAAGCGGGTTTGAAAAGCGGATTTGATGTTGGTGTACCAGTCACGATACCACTCTGCCATATAGCGCAAATGCGGGTCAGCGGTATTTGGACTGGCGTCCGGGTTATCGCTGAAGTAAACGATGTCACTTTTTGCCGAGGCGATCTTATCGTCCAGATATTGCTCGAAATGTTCGACGATGAGCGGATCGGCGAGTTGTTCGGCGAGGACGGGGGTGATGCCGATGGTCAGTTTGTACTCAACGGCGTCGGCCTTCAGATCGTAAAGTGTTTGTAACAGAGGGATATATGTCTCACTGGCGGCGTCGTGGATCCATTCTTCGCCATGAGGCCAGCGCCCGGCAAGGCGCGCATACGGGAAATGGCTGTGCAGCACAAACGTAAACGCTCCAATCGCCATGATTCACTCCTGACTGTGGATTTTATCGTTATCAAAAACAGGCGCAAAGTTCGGTCGCTTAGAATGACGAATTTAGCGCGGATTGTACCGTTAGCCGGGTGCTGGACGCAAACAGGGTTACGCGCACCCGTATTTAGGATTGTGGACCACTGACGGGAAGGACAAGCGTGAAGATGCTGCCCTGTCCGGCTTCGCTGCGCACGGTCAGATAGCCGCCGTGGGCCTCGGCGACAGTGCGGGCGACGTACAAGCCCTGACCGAGTCCGCGTGGGTCCAGCAATTTGCCTGAATTGTTGCGTGGTTCGCCGCGATAAAAACGCTCAAAGACATGGGGCAGGTCTTTATCTGCGATGCCGACGCCCGTGTCGATAACATCAATCACGACGAAATCGCGGTTGTCTTCGTCAATGCCGATGGCGACGCTGACATTGCCGCCACGCTCGGTATAGCGGATGCTGTTCATAATCAGGTGGCCCAGCGCCCAGCGCAGCCGCTGCGAATCGCCCTTGATAGTCAGTTGCACCTGATTGCGCAACCATACCGATGCTTCCAGCCGGTTTTTTGTCATTTCCGGTTGCAGGCCCTTGATGACACTCCATATCATTTGATCGAGCGGGATATTCTCGTCGCGGACGGCGAAGGTCCCTGCGCCCATTTCAGAGATATCGAGCAGTTCTACGACCATGCGGTCGAGGATATCGACGTTACGACTGAGTGTTTCTAGCAGGCGGCGCTGTGGGGGCTGATCCTCGCCCTGGCTGATGAGAACCTCGGACATGCCTTTGATAACCGTCATCGGGGTTTTGAGTTCGTGCGAGATGGCGGTGACGAACTGGTCTTTGAGACGGTCGGCGACGGCATCACGGGTGACATCGCGCAGGACGATCATCGTGCCCAGTCGTTCGCCTTCGTCGTTGGCGACGGCGGCGATCTGTGCGCCCAGAATGCGGTGATTGGCCTGCACGCGGGTGGGTTCGCCCAGCGGCACGATCTCGGAGTCGAGGTGATCGACATCGCTATAGGCTTTGAACAGATTGTGTAGTTCGCTATCCCAGAAGTTCTTCTTGGTCCCTAACATGCTGTGCGCCGCTTCGTTGAAGACAACGATGCCGCCCTCGTTATCCTGCATGATGATGCCCTCGTCAATGGTGTTGAGGATGGCATTCAGGCGGTCAACCTCGAAGCTACGACGCTGGAGGGTTTCTTTGAGGACGTTATTGCGCTGGCGTCCGCTGGCGACTTTCTCGCGCAGTTCGGCGCGTTTGCGTTTACGCGCCATGTCCTCGGTTTCCTGTTCGGCACGCTGGCTTAGGCCATTGTAGATGCGTCCGAATAGGCGTTCGGTCGCCGCCCCGAACTGATTGATACGGCTAACAAGCCCGCTAAGTTCTTGCGTGGCGGGGTCGTCGTTGGGGTTAGGGGGATTCTGGCTCATGCTGGCTGATCCGTCGCTGTGACACGGTCGATGTGTTGCTTATCTACCAGTGTATTCAGCCGGGGTTTTTGTGCCACTGTGCGCACAATGAGCGATGAGGGCAGGCGCAGTACGCCTAGCCGCCCATCTTTTGTGCGATGACGTTATCGAGGATGGATTTCAGGCGGTCGAAGTCGGGCAGGGGTTTGTTAATTACATGATCGACGCCAAATTGATTGCGCATGTTATCCATCTCGTCGTCGCTGAGGACAAAGGCCGTCATCAATACGATGGGAATATGCGTGAGGCCGGGGGTCTGGCGGATGCGGGCGGCGAGTTCGTTGCCGCGATGCCCCGGCATACGGATATCCATCAGTGCGAATTCCGGCATGGGGCCTGAATATTGGCCTGCCTCGACACTATCGAGAAAGGCCCACACTTTTTGACCGCTTTCAAAAGTCATGGGGTTGTGGCCCCAGACCTGTGCCATCATCACCACGAGGTTGCGAATGTCGGCTTCGTCTTCGGCGATTAACCAGTTCACGTCAGGCGCTCCATCTCAGGTTCAGGTGTTCAAATTAGATCGCTACTGCGCCGGTTCGGACCGTCGCCTGCCCTCCATGCAATTGCGTTGAGGATAGTGCGAGGTTGCCTTAACGCACGGCGGATTTATACGTCACTCTCTAGTATAACCGTTTTGTCGCGTTCGTACCTATATATTTTTCTATGCCGGGTGCAATACAGATATTTGCCAGGTGGTGCAGATCAAAAGGATATGCCCACCCTGTTTGCGAGATTCGGCAAGAGGTCTATGATTGGAGTAGGTCTGTCGTTAGGAAGGCCATAGGGTTTAGTTGTAAAATCAGTGTACCTCCCCGATAATGGGGGGTGTTCGGCATTCGGAAACGATTACTTCAGAGATTGTCCTGTACCGGCTGCCGGGATTGTGTTGCAAAGAGCGCACATCGTGCCGGTTCTGTGAGGAAAGGTGGCATTATTTTGTCGACGTGGATGGTTGTCGAGGATGAGCCTGATATCTACGAAGTCTTGCTCGCGATGTTCGGCATCTGGGGCATCGAAGGTGTGGCGTTTGTCGATGGAGAAGAGGCAGTTTCCTGGATCGAGGACGTTGACGCCGGGCGTTTTCAGGGGGAATTGCCAGAACTGGCACTGTTGGATATTCGCCTGCCCGGTCAGATCGAAGGCCCGGATGTGGGTGCGCGTATTCGCAGTAGCCCGGTTTTGGGTGAAATTGCCATTGTGCTGACGACTGCGTATCGCCTTAGCCCGGAAGAGGAAAAAACAGTCATCAAGAAGGCTGGTGCAGACCGCTTGATCTACAAGCCGCTGCCGAAATTTCAGGAATTACAGACGATGCTGGAAGATACAATCACGCAGCGCCGCACCAAGACCGTTGCGCCTATGGTGATTGATGGCAGTGAGCAACGCCCCGGCGCGACTTCGGGAACTGCGCCCAGCGCAACCAAGCCAGATACTATGCCAGACAAGTCGCCGGATACCATGCCAGGTAAGTCGCCGGGGACGACATCGGGCAAGTCGTCTGGGACGACCTCTTAACGCGCATTCACCGCAACCGGGGAGTTTTCATCAATGCGTAACCAGGCCCCCAAACAGACACTCGTGCGCCGCTCGTATCAGTTGATGCAGTTCGCGGTATTGTTTGCGAGTGCGGGCATATTCTTCAGTATTGTTGGCTTGGCACTGTATGCGGTCCCGCTGACTTCGGAATCAAGCGGGTCGTTTGCTGCGTATAATTTGCTGCGCGGCGTGATCTTGTTCGCCGGGGTTACGCTGGGCGTGACCGGGATCGGGATGGCGATTCGTGCTGTGACGTGGAAGACGGATAACGACCTCGCCAAGTTGACCGGGGATGCCCTCAAACCGCTATTCAACGACAAATATTCGTTTATTCGCAATATTAGCAAACGCGGACTCGGTTACATTGACGCGGTGATGATCGGGCCGGAGGGTCTGCTGGTGTTTCGTATCCTCGATTTGAAGGGCGAGTATCTGAACGAAGGCGAACAGTGGCTTAAAGCCCGCCGGGGGCAATGGCAACCGATGGCGAGCAATCCCACACAGAATGTGCTGGAAGACATGGAAAACCTCAACGCTTATCTTGCAGAGCGCGGCCTGCCGAATTTTCCTATTTTCGGTGTGGTCTTGTTCACACGCAATGAACCCGAACTTCTGCTGCGCCAGAAGCCGCCGAATCGCATCCCGGCGCTGTACCTGCGTGATTTTCAATCTGGCCTGCAACAGACCTATTTCGCCACCCACCGCATCGACGACGACATCGCAAGGCGCGTTTATAATTTGTTGTATGACGGGTAATCTGCTCGCTCTTTTTTGCTCCATATTTGCTTACAACGACGACGTGATTGTACGGACGTAGCATTGTTGCGTGCCTACGATATGTTTGATGAAAATGTAGGGGGGGATTGCTGATGTCTGCGCGTGTGATTCTGGCTCCGGTGGGCGCGGGCAAGACCGAGATTGCGCTGCAACGCCTGAGCGCGGTACTTGGTCAGCGCCGGTTTGCCCGCGTGTGGGTGTTGCTGCCGAGCAAACGTCAGGAAGACTCGTTCCGCGAGCGGCTGGCGACCTTTGACCCGGACCGCCGCGTCATCTTCAACGTCGAATTCTTCAACTTCTACAAACTCAACCAGCGTTTGCTGGATATAGCGGGGATGCCACAGCGTGATCTGAGTGATACAGCGCGTTATGGTCTGCTGCGGCGCGTGATTGCCGATCTCACCGCTGATGGTGATCTGTTGCATTTTGCCGCTATAGCAGAGACACGCGGGTTCGTGCGGGTGGTGGCGAACTTTATCAACGAACTCAAACGTGAGCGGATCGAACCGGAAAAATTTGCTGCGCAGGCGCAATCGGATAAGGACCGCGAACTCGCCCGCATCTACCAGCACTATCAGGATCGCTTGCAGGCACATAATCTTGTGGATGTCGAGGGCGAGGGCTGGCTGGCGGTCAACG
>DAOTXA010000190.1:0-7007 GCA_034435595.1 Anaerolineae bacterium
CGCCGCATCCGCCGTACAGCCAGCACAATCAACAACGTGGAAATCATTACATAGATAATTGTAAAGCTAATCCACGGGGACGCCAGCGGGATGACACTGCCGTCGCGCAGCGTTGCCGTCCAGAAGCCGATGGTCTGCTGTTCTACAAGCAACTGCTGCGTTGATAGCGCGGTCAGAATCGGATTCATGCTGACCAACAACGCCCCGAAGTAGATCAACACGGCTTCGATAAAGGCGGAGTCGGTGACGGTCGTCCCGGTACCGACGATGGCGTTGTTATAGACATTGACGAACCAGCCGAACACCAGCGGCAGCCCGATAATCACGATGAAAGCAGCGGTGTAAGCGCGGACACTGGCGGTCAGCGTGCGATCTACCGCAGTGGAAAAATACAGGCCGACGGTCCCCAATGTAACGGCGGTCATCGCCAGAATTGCGAACGCCAGCAGCACCTCGGTTTCGTTGACCCCGCCGAACAGAAACGCGATACTTTGCAGCGGAATCGCAGCCAGCAGCAGCAAGAAGATATAGCTCAACGCCGATTCTAGCTTGCCGATGATAAACGACGGGCGCGGGAGCAGTGTGATTTGGAGTAGATCATAGGTTTTGCGCTCGCGTTCGCTGGTGACAGCCCCGGCAGTAAACGCAGGCGCGATGAAGATAATCAGCAGCAGTTCGATGCCGACGACACCGACGAATAGCACACGACCGAGTTCGCCCGTGGCAGCGGTCCCCTGGCTTTGCACAACGCCGCGCTGAATTAGATACAGCAGCACGGTAAAGCCGCTCATCAGACCCAGATAAATAGTGATGACGACGAAGGCGCGTGCCCCGCGCATCCGCTCGCGCAGTTCCTTGAGCATAACCGGGTTAATGCGGAAGGCACGCAGGTCCTGTGCCAACAAATACGACGCATAGCCGCCGAAACCCAGTGTCAGCAATCCCGGCACAAAGCCATAGACGGCGAAGAGTGCGACATTGACGATGAGCAAAAAGGTAGCCAGCACCAGCGTCCACACTTCCTGCGATAATACGCCGACCATCACCACCAGCAACATACAGGCGTTGAGGAGCAGCAGCATCCCCAGGGCCAGCAGCGCGATATCCTGACTGAAAGCGGTCGCGGATTCAAAACGCCCGATCAGGGTTGTGGCGACCACTTCCAGCAAATCCGCGTTGGACGCCGCCGCACCCACAGCACCGGTCAACAGCACCAGCAGCAGCATGATTCCATTCGCCAGTGCGCCCCAGCGTAACACTTGTGCGATTTTACGTAGATGAATCTCGCGTGGCGTCAACGACTCGCCATGATAGTCTTGTAGGATAGCGTTTTCTGCCATCAATCTGCCCCGAAATAACAAACATCCAACCAGATTGATAGTGTAGCATATCGTCCGGCAAGACGCCTAGTCACGACTGCTGCGAGAGCAAGGCCGGTTCCTGCCCTACGCTTTCTCGCTACGGATATACACGAACCAGTACACCGCGCCAACCATCAACGTGCCGCCGATGATGTTGCCGATGGTCACAGGCAGCAGATTATCCACCAGAAAGGTTTCCCACGTCAGCGCAGAGTAGTCTACGCCCAGTGACTCCACATATGTGGGGTCAGTCGCCTTGATAAACAGCGCGACCGGGATAAAGTACATATTCGCCACGCTATGCTCGAACCCGGCGGCGACAAAGGCCGTAATCGGGAAGATGATCGCCGCGATTTTGTCGACGGTCGTGCGGGCACTGAAGGTCAGCCACACCGCCAGACACACCAGCGCGTTACACATCATGCCCAGCGCAATTGCCTGCACGAATTCGAGTTGGACCTTGCCATTGGCGATATTGAGTGCCGTCTGCCCGACTGCACCGCCATCAAACGTATACTGCTTGCTGGCGACCACAATCAGCGCCGTTGCGACCGACCCGACAAAGTTCCCCACGTAGACGATGAACCAGTTCTGTAGCAAATGTGCCGTATCAATCTTACGCGCTGCCCACGCGATGATAATCAGGTTGTTACCCGTGAACAGTTCCGCACCCGCTACCACGACGAGGATAAGGCCAAGACAGAACACGAATCCGGTCAGCAGCTTGGAGACGCCAAAGGGCATGTCCCCGGTCCCGGTGGCGATGGTCGTGGCGAATATCGCGCCGAGAGCGATAAATGCACCCGCCAAAAACGCCAGCACAAACATCCGCTCGAAGGGCATGTTCGCCTTCTTGACGCCGATTTCCTCGGTGTGGTGGGCGATCTCCGGCGGCAGGAGTGAGTCGACTTTGAAGATGATTTCCTGATTTTCCATACAAGATTCCTTTTGGTAGAAAAAAGTATCTGCATGGTATTGTATGCGGGATGGTCAGCAGAGGACCGTGACGAATAGCAGGAAAATGAGGGGAATACATCAGAATACATCAGGATGCATCAGGATGAAGCCCTCGGTGTGGGTGAGGGCTTCGACAAACGCTAAATCCGGCATCTGCTCAATGCTCATGCGCTTTGCCCCTTGCTCAGGGGATTTAGAAGCGATCTGAACAGCCGCCTACGCCTCGACAATCGCCAGGGCGATATCGGTCGCCTCGTAGATACGCAGATCGTCGCGCCACAAACTCGCATCGGCAACGATGATCACTTGCCCCGGCGTGCGCTCAATGCGCTTGATATTGGCTTCGACGTGTGACTTGTCGCTGGTGCTGAGGATCTGCCCGCGATACTTCCACACGGTTTTATGCGCTTCTTCACCCACAGCCGGACCGTCCACCTGTGCAAATCGCGGCGCGGCGAAATCGTCACCGAGTCCGGTCGTGATCGCATAAGCCTGCATTGCCTGCAAGACGGTTTCCAGCCCAATCGAACCGGGCATCACCGGGTCTTGATAGAAGTGATTTTTGAAGTACCACGCGCCGGGATCAATAATCGTATTCGCGTAGGCGTAGCCCTCGCCGTACTTGCCGCCGCCGGGAACCACTTTGATCTCATCAGTGAATTCCAGTTTGCCGGATGCCAGCCGCAGGTAACCCTCGCCGAGTGGCTGGTGCGGGTCAATGTGAATCACCTGCGCCGGGTCCGGCTGCGCCTCGTCAATCCAGCGCAGGACACGCTTGCCTGCATCCAACCCGGCCTGACTATCCAGCGCCTCCAGCGTAAAGTATCCGAAGGCCGCGTCACCCTCATAAAAGAGTTCGCCCTCGTCGTACATCGCAAACGTATATTTCTGGATGATGATTCCCTGCATGACGGTGCTACCCGTCAACGTGACGTGATTGGTGACGGTGCGCCCGCGCATATCCACATCTTTGTACAGCTTGCCAGACCCATCCAGATTGCGGAAGTAGAAGTCGATCTCAGGGAATTCCAGCGTTGGCCCGTGGTATGCGGATAGGAATCCGCAGGGCTGCAAGGCAATTTCCATGTACATCGAATAGGGAATCGTCGGGTAAGGGGTATCTCGATACCACCATTTATCGGCGGGGACATCGTATTCGGCATGAATCGCGGTTCCGGCGACGGATTTAAAGCGCTCCCCGGTAATAGTCACGGCGCGGCTGACCAGCAACAGGTCTCCATTGGGGATGCGCGGTGCGCGGCGGTCGTCGTAGATGGCGTATAAATCGCCGAAGCAATCCGCGACACGTCTGGTGGCGAAGGTTTCGACGGCGTGATGGTCGTACATGGGTGTGATCCCCTGTCGCTTGGACGGGGCCGCCAGCGGATTCGCCGTGGGAATGGGCGGTAGTGCGGGCGGTTGCGCTGTAGGGGCGACCGGCTCGAATCGCTGGCTCGCGCTCATCCCTTCCGGTTCCGGCGTGTGGGTCGGCGCGGTGAAATTACCCTGACCGCCGATTTGCATCTGAATCATCTCGCCGAGGCCGCGCAGGGCATCACGGCGCGTATCGAGGAACAGGTTATGTGCATTATGCACCGCAGCGACGGCGACATCGCCCAACGGCGGCGGCGTAGGGGCGACCTGATCGAACCGCTGGTTTGTGGTCGCCTGTGTGGGTTGCATCGCGGTGGGTTGCGCCTGCGGCAATCCTGCGATTTCGGCATTCGCAATCGCCGCGACAATATCATGCCCGCCCAGCGTGACGCGCCGCACCAGCGAGCGACCGTTTGACGGGGCTGCGCCGGTTTCCGTGTACAGTGCGTCAAGGTTCAGCGGCACGCGATGCGCGACCAGTTGCGCCAGCATTTTGACCAGCGACATATGCCCTTCTGCGCCCAGAATATCGATGCTCACCGCCAGATGCGGGCGTTCCATGAGCGTCTCGTTGATCCAGCGGGCACAGGTGCTGCGCGGGCCGAGTTCCATAAACACACGTGCGCCGTCCTGATAAGCACGTTCTATGAGTCGTGGAAAGTCAACGGGCTTGCACGCCATCCGCGCAATACTGGCGGCGATCGCTTCCGAGTTCAGCGGAACCGGGCCATAGTCGGCGGCGGAATAAAACGTCACATCGGTGACCGGGTGCGCCGGAATATGGTGCAGACGATAATATTCGTGATATTCGCTCATCATCACATCGGCGTGGATGACGACGCTAAACGGCGCTTTGACCGATTCCGCGCCCACCGCTTCAACCACGCGGAAGCACGCCGCCGGGTCGCCTGCGATCATGACTTCGTTGGGGGTGTTGATGTGTGTCAGGAACACGCGGCTTTCACGGGCGACGGCCTCACGAACGACATCCACCGGGGCGCTGATAAAATGCGCCGCCCAGAAATCGGACGCCTCGACATCCGGGCCGATGCCCCACGCCTCGCGGACCGCGTTCATGGGTCCGGTCAGGCGCGTTTCAAACAAATTTGAACTGCGGAAGGCCGCGCTCCCCTGTGTGCCATCGCGCCAGACGCCCATGCCCCACATCATGCTGCCCTCGCCCAGACTGTAGCCGAAGGCCGCCTTCGCCTCGACGCCAAAGGTCTCGCGCATAATATGTGAGTAAACCGATGCAAAACCGAGTCCGCTTTCAATCGTAGACACCGGATCGCCTGCCAGCGCCTCTTTCATGCGTCGCGTTTCTTTGGGGCCGGGTTTCGCCAGCGTGCGCGGATACAGCAGCCGTTCTGCCACTGCTTCGCCTACATCCGCTTTGACCTCCTCCAGGGCGTCATATGCGCCGGGGAACTGTGTGAATAGATCATAGCCGAGCTTGGGATAGGTGTTGAACGCGCCCGGATACACAAAGGCGACATGACCATCGCCGCCGACTGGCTGAGCGGTGAAGTAGCTGCCCGCCGGGGTAGACCAGTCCTTACCGCTGGCAATCGCCTGCGGGAGGCCCGTCTGTGCCCGTTCGATCTCGCGGCGCAGCGAATCTGCGTCCTTGCCAACCAGGGCCAGCATGTAAGGCGTATTGTGCGGGTTGCCCGTCACAGCGCGGAAATTGGCATAGGCGGCGTTGGCGGCAGCCTGCATATCGCCGTCAGACAGCACGGCGGCGACCATTGCCAGCTTATGCGTAAAATCGTCGGCATTGAACCCGGCTATCGGGAGCAAATACGGTGCGGAACGATTCAAATAGACGGTATCGCGGTCGGTGCGTGGCGTCGGCGCATTCGACAGGAGAAGATGCGCGGCAGAGCCGTCCGCGCCCAATCCGCTGACAGCCGCCACACGCTGCTCTCCGAACCACGTCCGCGAGCGATTCGCGACAAAGAAACTTGTCCCCTGCCACAATTCGGCCTGCTCTGGCGCGGACCAATTCGGGATCGACGGCAGCATCCGGTCACTGACGGCAATCGCGGCGCGGATGACCCCCGCCATGCCTGATGCGGCAAACGTATGCCCGACATTGGCCTTCGCGGTGCCAATCGCGGTTTCCGGCGCTGTGCCTTTGTAAACGGCGCTAAGTCCGGCGATTTCGGCGGTGTCCTCTTCGGGGATGCCGGAGGCATGAAATTCGACATAGCCGACTTGATCGGCACGCAGTTCGGCGGCTTGTAGCGCATTGGTCGCCGCATGGGTGACGCTGTGAGCGGTCTGCCCGTTCCCGGAGTGGATGTTCAATGCGTCTAGCGTGGCGTAAGCGGGCTTGCCTGCATCGCCCTGCGTGATGACGATTGCGCCTGCGCCCTCACCAACCGTCCAGCCCGTGTTATCAGCGGCGATCCCGGCGGGATTAGACTCATCCGTGTTCAGCGCGTGAATCGCCTGCCGCAGCAAGACCGCTTCCGGCGATCCGGCGAGATCAACCGCGCCGATGACGACGGTATCGACTTCGCCGCGCTCGATCATCATGGCGGCGAGTTCAACAGCGCGGAATACGCTATTTTCGGCTTCGCTGATCGTGAACGCAGGCCCGGTGAAATCCCAGTGAGCGGCGATGCGGCTGGCGGTGATATTGCCGATGTAGCTGGTGTAGTGGTTGGCCTGTGCGGGCGGTAAAATCGCGTCTTTGGCGATCCGTTGGAGTTCGTCGCGTTGTTCCCCGGTGAGCGCCAGCCCCGTATCACGCAATAAAGCGTCAATCTGCCAGTTGAGATCGGCGCGGGCACGCCCTCGATACAGCGTTGGGTCGGCATCCAGCGCGACAATGACCGCCGCGTTGATCCCCCGCGCCAGCCCCGCATCACGGATGGCTTCGTCTGCCACCTTGAGCATGAGCAACTGCTGCGGGATCGGCTCGTCATCGGGGTTGGGCGGAATATGGAACGCGGCGAAATCAAAGTCGAAGCCTTCGATATAGCCACCCGCCGGAATCTCGCCGTCAATCCCCAGATTCGCCAGCACATCCGGGTGGGCGTCAATGCCATTCCAGCGCGTTTGCGGCAGCGGGACAAGCGCCGCTTCGCCGCGATGGATGGCGCGGGCATACTCATTCAGGCTTTCTAACGGGCCGAAGTGTGCGCCCATGCCAATAATAGACAGAGTAGTGAAGTTGTTGGTCATAGCGTCAGTTTCCGCATATTGGTTACGTAGGGGCAACTCAGGGGCCGCCCGCACAGAATCATCATCTGCATGATATTGTTCAACGATCATATGCGCGCTGACCCCGCCAAATCCGAACGAGTC
>DAOTXA010000191.1:0-3238 GCA_034435595.1 Anaerolineae bacterium
CGCGGTCATCGTCTACGCGGTCGCGCCGGTTCGCAGTCGCCTGCTGATTGACGGGGCGCTGGCGGTCAGCGGCCTGCTGGCGGATGCCGAGACGACCGTACAGGCGAATCTGACGCTGTACACACTGGCACAACAGAACCGGGCAGTCGTGCTGACGGACACCCATATCATGCTGGTGGATGGCGCGACCTTTGTGCCGTTTATGCCGGAAGAGTCTTTAGCCGGTGAAACCGACTTCGTCACCGCGACAGCGCCGCTTGATGTTGCGACAGCGACGGCCCTGTTCTACGGTGCGAACGGGCGTCTGGTGCGCGATCTGGCGACGGACCCGGCGGTGCAGGAGATTTTCGCCGCTGTCGGGCTGGAAGTCGGCACACTCGGCCCGCTGGCGGCGACGTTTAAATTGGAAGAAGCGGATTCCCGGACGCTGCAAATTGATATTGCGCAGGCCCGCGCCACGGCATCCGCCGCCCCCGCGCCACCCGTGAATCCTGACTTCGCCGCTCATGTTCCGGCGGAAAGTGACGTGTTCGTTCACACAAACGAGGTCAATCGCCTGCTGACGACTGTATCAGGACTCATCGCCTCGATTAGTGGATCAACCACCGGGCGCGACATCTACGCCCAGTTCGAGACGCTGGCGGATTTATTGCTGAGTCTGGATTTACGGGCGGATATTCTGCCGCTGTTGAACGGTGACTATGGCGTGTTCGCCCGTGTGCCGGAACGTCTCGAATCCGCCGATGATTTATACTTCGGGGTGCTGCTGGCGATCCGCGACCGCGCCGGGGCGCAGACGCTTATCAATGCGGTGGCGTCTGCCGTAGAGCGCATCAGCGATAGTGTGATGGTCAGCGAGTCGCGGATTATCGCGGCTGCTAGCGGTGAGAGCGTCAACGCGACGATCTTCACGCTGGAGGACCCAACAGTGGGATTGGTCGAAGTCGCCGCCGCCGTGACCGAGGATGTGCTGTTCGTCGCTACGATGGACGCGACGCTCGCGCTGCTGGACGGCGGTCCGCGTCTGCTGGCGAACACC
This sequence comes from Anaerolineae bacterium, assembly GCA_034435595.1. GTDB lineage: Bacteria > Chloroflexota > Anaerolineae > Aggregatilineales > Phototrophicaceae > JAVJSU01. The sequence goes on from DAOTXA010000191.1 coordinate 1,040, forward strand.
GTCTATCAGGAAGCGAGGGCACACGTATTACCCGATTCCGCATTGACGGCTTATCTCGCGGATCGTGCGCCGGGGGCATTGGTGCGCCTCGGCTTTGACCTGCTGGACCCGGTCGGGGTGCTGTTCGGGCGCGAGGTGACGGATATCATCATTGAGAATGCACCGGGATACTTCACGGAGTTGATTCACAGCAGTGTCGCCAGTGCCGTTGAGACGCCGGACGGTGATCTATTGCTACGGCTGGCGGTCACGCTGGATGCCGTGGAATAGATAGTTCCAGGGATTCGTTTTGCTATACATTGGGGGGGTAGACAATCGCAAAATGTGACATCAGCAGGAATAACAGGGCGGCGGCGATCACGAGGACCAGCAGCGCAATCCCGATAATCAGTGTCGGCGAGACATGGTCGGAGTTCGTGGGCAGCGTCGGCTCGGTCGGGGAACCCGTCAGGGTGGAAGAGGTGTCGTAGGCGTTGTCGTTCATGATCTTCTACCGTGATGATTGTTAGTTAACTATAGCCTATCATGAATGAAGTGCGACTACACTGGACGTTTACCCACTGCTCTACTGGCCTACTGTCCCAAATCAATGTAGTACTTCCATACCCTTGCTCGACTACCAACCTGAGAATCCGCTTGAGAAGGTCGTGGTAGCTTCGCCCCAGATAGCTTTCAAATAGTATCTATAGTGTCTGTATCTATAGTGTCTAATGAAGAGTAGGTACAGCCACAAAATAGCGTGGTCAATGTTTTAAGCAGGCGGGTCGCAAGAATGCGCCCGCTGCACACCCTTCATGATCTGGTAGAGGCGGCATTTTTGCCGCTCGTGATGATCTTCTATCAAACCACCGCGTTTTTCTGCTGTCGTACTGAAGCGCAAGCTGTGACTCGAATAAACGTTCGCCCTCTGCCTGTGGTAACTTTGTCGGTATCATAGGTCTATTCGCACCCTATTTGGAGAGATAAACGCCATGAGCAGTGCAGTCCCCGAACCCGTCAATAAACTCATTGAGGCGTTTTCGCGTCTGCCGGGGGTTGGCCCCAAAACGGCGTCACGTCTGACCTATTATTTGCTGCGTGCCCCGGACGATTTGCCGCTGGCGCTGGCGGATGCGCTGCGTGACTTAAAGGAAAAGACTCGTTTCTGCTCGGTATGCGGCAACATCACCGTGAATGATCCTTGCGAAATTTGCGGCGATGCACGCCGCGACCAGACGCTGATCGCCGTTGTCGAAGAACCGCTGGATGTGCTGGCAATCGAACGGACAAACAGCTTTCGCGGTAAGTATCATGTATTGCATGGTGCGATCTCCCCGGTGAATGGCATCGGGCCGGATGACATCCGCATCCAGGAACTCGTGGCGCGGGTCGAAGGTGGCGAAATCCTCGAAGTGATCATCGCCACCAATCCGGGCATGGAAGGCGACGCGACAGCTATGTATATCCAGCGCGAATTGAACGGCAAAGGTGCGAAAGTCACGCGGCTGGCACGCGGTCTGCCCGTCGGCGGTGATCTCGAATATGTGGATGCGGTCACGCTTACCCGCGCTTTGCAGGGCCGCAGCGAGCTTTGAAATTAAGTAGAATCAGCTTCGGCATATGAAATTAACTGTATCTTAACTTTAAAGTTCTGTTTCGGGGCGTATGCTGTAAAGACATTCCGAAGTTTATTGAAGGTCGAGGGCGACATGAGCATCGCAGTACGCTGGGTTGATGCGGAGGAAACGGCGGTGTCGTGGCAGATTGATGGTGAGTGGGCGGTTCACGATCACCGCGAAGCTGCCCGGCTGACATTGACGATGACTGATTCCACGGCGGCTTACCATGTGCTGGTCGATCTCACATGTGCGGCATTTGCCCCACCGTCAATGCTTATGGCGCTTCGCAACACACAGGCCACAGTGAACCCTTCGTATCGTGGTTCGATCTTCTTCGGGGCGAACCCGTCGCTGGCGATGCTGCTGACTGCGGCGGCAAATCTCAGTGTGTTGCGCCCGTACCTGCATTTTGTGCAGACGCGTGAGGATGCCTGGATTCTGCACGCAGAGCGCTTCGGCATCCACGCATATCACGGTGAATGAGCGACATCACAGGGCAATATTCTGTAATCTCTAGAAATAGTTGAAGAAATGGCGGTTTTGCCCTTGACCACCGGGTTGTAAAAGCGTATACTGCCGCCCGCTCACACAAACAGAAAGT
>DAOTXA010000192.1:0-7355 GCA_034435595.1 Anaerolineae bacterium
GCCAACATCACGGTTGACCACACGCGGTAGCAGTGGCGCAGCCGCAATCGCCAGCACACGGAACGGCTCGTCTACTGCAAACAGCGCAACGATAAACGCCAGTCCCGCCGCGACGAACGCCGACCAATCGTAGTCGGGGTCGGCTTCGCGTCCGATAATCCACGCCGCCAGTGTTGCGCCACCGACTGTGAGTGCGCGTATAATGATATCGTCGCCGTTGATCGCCGCCACAACCGCGCCCACAATCGCCGCCAGCGTGGAGGCAATCAAAATATAGCGATTCGTCGGATACGATGGGTCAATCGGGCGACCGAGCGATGTCGTCTGCGCGGATAGCTGGGCCATCGTTGATTTCTTTTTTGTCGGGGAATCGTAAGAATTTGATTTTTCCATACACACAACCCTTTACGGTAAAGCACCAAAACACGCTATATGTTACCGTGAGTCACTGTGTGGTGGATGAGTCTGCACAGTGGAGGGGATTAAGCGACATTGACGGCAGAAGCGATCCAACGGGCAACCTGACCAGCGCACAAATCCGCCTGCGCAGCAAACAACCCTGAATAGATACGATTATCATTTAACTGCGCTTGCGTGGTTTGCGCTTCTTCTTTGGCGGAGATTGCTGCACCTGCCATGCGCGGACTGCGGCCTGTGCCTCTGGCATATCGATTTTCTCTAATGCCTGCGCTGCCACGTCGCACACGCGCAGTGAGTTTTTCTTCCCATCTGGCGCGGACGTATCTTCCAGGGCTGTTATCAGCGCCGGAATCGCCGCGTTATCTCGAATCTGCCCCAGTGCCCGCGCCGCACCAATTCGCACATATGATTCTGCATCATTCAGGGCCACCACCAGCGCGGGGACCGCCTGCCCTCGTTTTAGGCGACCGAGCACACCTGCCGCTGTCCGTCTTACTTCGCGGTCCTCGCTGTTTAGCGCGTCTATAAGACCGGGTAAGACAGGCCCGCCCAGGCGACCGAGTGCGCCCGCCGCGCCGCCCCGTGTTTCGGGTTCATACAGCGCGTCCAGCAGATGCGGCACTGCGAAATCGCCAAAACGGACGGCGTTGTTCCACTGACCAAGCGCGACATAGTAGCGTGCCGCCTGATCTTCATTCTCAGGAACCCAGCCCGTTTTCGAGAGCGCTTCTGCCGCCATGTGCCGGATGCCGGAGTCGCCGTCCTGCAAGGTGTGCTTCAGCGCCGGAATCGCTGAATTGCCCAGTGAGGCGAGGGCGTCGGTGGCTTCTGCGCGGACGCGGGTATCCTCGTCGCGCATGGCGTGCAGCAGACCGGGCACACTGTCGGTATCTCCGGCACGTCCCAGGGCACGCGCCGCCACCCAACGCACATTACTTGAGGGATCGTGCAGCGCGTCCAGCAACACGGGAACGGCGTCGTGATTCGCCAGATTCATCAGTGCATCTGCGGCGATGGGCAGCAGTTCCCCGCGTGGACTGCGCCGGATGTCCAGCAGCGCCGGGATCGCTGCCACGCCCAATCGTCCCAGGGCGATGACCGCAGACCGCGCCACATCAGGATCGGGATCGCTGACGGCGCGTGTCAATGCCTGCACGGTGGATTCGTCACCGATGCGACCGAGGGCCTGCACCGCGCCCGCCCGGATACGCGGATCGTCGTGATAGAGGGCCTGTCGCAGCGCGGGGACCGCTCGTGCATCTGCCAGCGCCGCCAATGCCGCCGCCGGATTGCGCCCGGTTGCATACAACGATTCGTCGTCCAGATGTGCCAGCGCATAGCCGAAGGCAAAGTAGTCGCGCAGCATCCGGTGGACGAAGCGCACCGCGTGGCGGTCGGTGGTTGTCAATAGATTAAGTTGAATGCCCTGTTCGATGAAGGGCTGTACGTTGATCTCGCTCAACACACGGGCGAAGTCGTCAATCGTCAGGACGTTTTCTGACCATGCCGGCAGACTGAGGTGCATCCCGGCGGCATTTTCCATCGCCATGCGACCAAGCACCTGCTCGATCCGGTCGAGCGTGTAATCAATGTGGATATGCCGCTTCAGCTTTTCATGCGCGAAGCGCCGCTGTACGTAGGTTTCAAAGATGGCGTCGCGCAGATCGCCGCCGTCGAGTTCGTGCAGGCGTCCGGTCGCCTCTCCCAATCCGGCGAAGGCGATGGTGAACAGGCGCAATACCAGCGGACTACGCGCCATCTCGCGCAGTTCGTCGTCACGGTCGAGGGCGGCCTTGAGTTCCGGCTGCTCGTATAGATAGGCGTCAAGTTGAGCATCGTCCAGCGGGCGCAGCGTGATCGCGCCGCGCAGGGCGATCTTCGCGCCGATCTGATTATAGTCACGCACGCGACAACTGACCACGACCCGGTTTTCTGGCGGAATCATTTGCATGAAGCGCAGGCGCGGATCATAGCGGGCACGCACGTACTCTGGCATATCGCGCCCATCGTCCGGCGGCACTTCGACATCCATCTCGCGGTGGTCGCCCAGTTCGTCCAACCCGTCCAGCAGCAGCAGGGCACGCCCCTGGACAATTTCGTTGTGCACCAGTTCGGGCTTCAGATCGCGGTAACCGCCTGCCAGCCAGCGGTGCATGGACGGCTGATTCTCGCTATCCCACGTGCTGATGACCCCCAGCAGCGGCAGCGGCGCAGATGCATCACGCAGGCGCATCATCACCGCCTTGCGCAGATAACGCATCATGGTCGTAGTTTTGCCCGCGCCCGGTTCGCCCAATAGCAAAAGGCTGCCTTCGTAGCGCTGGAACGCTTCTTCAAAGTCGTGGAAGGTGCCGGGTTCGCCCCCACCACCCGCACCGACGACATCGTGAATGCTAAACAACTGGTCCAGCATCCCCGGAACGGGCGCATCGGCCCCGTCGAGAACGGCGGCGGCGGTATCGGCAGCCATCAGATCAACCGGTTCGATGACGGTGCGCTCTAAGAAGCGGTCGATCTGCTCGTATAGCGATTCCAGATACGGGCGGAAGGGGTCCATCGGCGGCGGGTGTCCGGCAATATCGGCGCGGGCATTGCCGACGATTGCTATCAGACGGGCAAAGGCTTTCTCCCAATCACGGAAGAAGTCGATCCATTCATTGGTATAGATGGCGATGTGCGGCTTGATCAGGGCGAAGCGCAGCGAAATCACCGGGCGCTGGCAATCCAGCGCGTATTGAATCTCGCGGCGGACAAAGCTATCACGGCGTTTGCTATCCGGCGTCACGCAGACGAGGACGATGCGTGCCGTCTCAATCGCTGCTTCCAGATCGGCGGTGAAGTCGCCGCCCGGATTCACGCCAGAGAGATCGCGCCAGGTCGCGTATCCCTGTGCCTGCAATGCCGTTTCTAGCTTATCCGCGTGGACATGTCCGTCCGCCCGCGAATAACTGATGAAGATGTGCCTGTCGTCGCTCATGAAAACCGCAATTCAAGCCAAAAACAATCCAATCTTCATTGTACATGCAAGCGCCAACCTGCGTCAGGGAAAAAACCGGGCCAGTCGTGTCTGGCAAACGTACAGCGCATCTGCTCTATTTCGCTCGTCGATCTCTTTGTCGATCTTTTCTTTTCAAGGAGACGGCGCACATCGTCGCGGATCATATGTTGTCAGACACTCTCAATGTGACAGGCTGGCAGTCGGATGAGGGAGGGTAAGTCAATCCGCTAGTATCGGATTGATATAGCCATAAACTGAGATTAAGCTTATGCTCATTTTCATTTGATCCCATATTTACAGTGACCGCGAAACAAAAGGAGTCACAACCTATGAATAACTTTGCGATTAAACTGGTAAAAGCAGGCTGGAACGATCTTGAATCCATCCAGTTCAGCGAACATGAATTTGACCAGTGGAAAAACGAACTCAACAGCGGCACGCGCCTGCTGATTTTTGAACCTGACGTAGCGAATGCGATTATTGCTGAAGTCGAAATTACCGAAGACTTCAATAAGCAAAGCATCATGCCGCAAATGACGGCGATTTCGCTGGGTCTGTCGCAGACCGGTATGAACGGTACAACGACCACATCTGGTGCGACGCCTGTTGGCGGTGTGATGGTGGATGCTGAAGACCACGTCCCGGATTCTGGCGTTTACACAATCCCGGTGGACCATATACATAAGCGTGAAAACGTGAACTCGATTTCGGTCAAGCGCGTGCGTGAGGTAATTGGTATCGACAATTTCCCGCGTGTGGATGAGACGTTCCTACCGCTGGATGAATCTGCCTACGAAAATCTCGTGGCGGAATGGCGTTAGCCTTTTTAACACGATCTATACCTAAAAAGCGCCCTGCCTGAGTAGTTACGGCAGGGCGCTTTCTATTCACAATTGTGGGGCAGATAAAACTTATGCGTCTTGGATGCGGGTAGCGGCGCGGACCATTTCAATGAAGTTGGCGACGGTTTCGTCGTCCGGCATATCTTCACGCACGGATTCTGCCAGTGCGCGTACATCGCCGAAGTTGCCTTCCTGCGCCCAGAAACTTTCACCGAGCAGTTCGGCGAATTCAGCGGCAGCCGCATGAAGGCGGAAGCTCGCCGGGGCCTCGTCCATGCTTGCCAGCACATCGCCAACCGTGATGGACGCTTCCTGTTCGACCACTTCGCGGGTATCGGCGTCTTCGTAGCGAATGCGTGCCGTAGCGATTACGGCGTCAGCATCAAAATCTTCACCGTCCTGCAAGGCCAGTTCATATAACGCGGTGACACTGTGCCCCGCGCCGACCTCGCCCGCATCTACTTCATCATTACGGAAGTCGGTATCGGCAATTGCGCGGTTTTCGTAGCCAATCAAACGGTAACGGTCGGTGACACCGGCGTGGAACTCGACCTGAATCTTGGCGTCGTAGCCGATGACCTGGAGCGTTCCGGTCAAATTGTGGACGAACACGCGCCGCGCCTCATTGAGCGTATCGACGTAGTAGTAGTTGCCGTTGCCGTCATTGGCGAGTTGTTCCATCAACACGTCGTTGAAGTTACCCATGCCGAAGCCGATTGTACTCAATGTGATGCCACTATCCACACCGTCACGGACGGTTTCGAGGATCGCATCGGGTCCGGTCGCACCGACGTTCGCCACACCGTCACTGAGGACGATCACACGGGTGTTTTCGCCGTCGCGCATTGATTGACGGGCCATATCATAGCCGAGGCGCAGGCCCTCTTCGACATTGGTGCTGCCTTCTGGCTGTAGCGCATCAATCGCACGCATGATCGTATCGTTGTCGCTTGCCGGAGTGGGATCAAGCACAGCGCGGCTCTGGCTGGAATAAACGACGATGCCGACGCGATCATCCTCGCGCAGTTCGCCGGTCAGCAGTTCGAGCGATTGCTTGACGGTACCCAGACGGTCCTCGCGGTCCATGCTGCCAGAAACGTCAATCACGAAAATCAGCAATGCCGGATCGCGGTCTTCCGGCGCGATGTAGCGTCCCTGAATGCCGACGCGCAGCAAATAGTGACCGTCATAGCCGAAGGGGGCGGGCGCGGCATCCAATGTGATGCCGAAACTGCCTTCTTCCGGCGAGGGATAGTTGGCGTCAAAGTAGTTGATAAACTCCTCCGGGCGGATGGCTTCGTCGGGCGGCAGCGAACCATTGTTCATCAAATAGCTACGCGCCAATGTGTAGGACGCAGAATCGACATCCATGGCAAAGGTGCTGAGGTTGTCGTCGGCGGTATCGAGGAAGGGATTGGTACCGGGATCATCAAAGGTCATAGCGTCGGGTGTTCCAGCGGGTGCAGGCTGATTCTGCGGAGCTTGCGGCGGCGGGGCCTGTGGCGGCGCACTTTGAACGGCATTCAAGGCGCGGCTGGGGGGCGGTGCGCCATCGCTACCGCCGGATGCAGCACCAACAGCATCCAGAGCGACTTCCGGCGCGGCAGAGGATAACATCGTCGGTGCGGGTGAGGCGGGCCTGCCTGCTTCTGGCAATTGTTCTTCGGCAGATTGCGGTTGTGCAGCATCGACATCGTCGTCTGCACTGTCGCCAGCACTACCCGAACATGCGGCAAGAAAAACGGCGAGCAGAACGATCAGGATCAAAAAGCGGGTTGAGCGAGCGGACATGATGCAAATCTCCCTGTAAAGCGAACGTTGGTACAGGCAAGACGCTATTGATGTGTGAATGGTTCCAACTCCCCGCTTAACTTGCGCTGGTGATACTATAGACCTACCATCAACATAACCTTTATGCTGCCATATCAGGACAGCGATTTCGTGACCATGCTAGAAAAACACCCTGCGCTTGTCGCCGTCAGCGCCTATGAAGACGGCACTCGTGAACAGTCAGAACTGTACGCTCAGGTGGTCGAACCCTTGCAGGATACCGGCTACGATGTGCGCGTCGTTGCGCCGGATTCAACCGGATTGACGGTGATCAATTCGCAAAATCCGGCACTGCTGATTGTCACCGGGCCAGGTCCGGCGAATATTGTCTCGCAGTTGCGCCGCCTGCTGCCGCATCAACTTATCCTGGCGATTGTGCCCGATACCGCAATCATCGTGACGGCGGTCATCGCTGCCGGGGCGGATGATTGTCTGGTGCGCCCGGTGTACCCGGTCTTACTCCGCAAACGCATAGAGACGATGCTGCGCCACACCCTTGACGAGCAGATGCACCTCGACGAAGGCGAACAGCGCACCATCTTAGACGGGGCGAACGACGCCATGTTTATCGAAGACTTGCAGCGCGGCACCTTTCTTGACGTGAATCGGCGGGCGGCACGCTGGCTTGGCTACACTCGCTCCGAACTGCTGGCGATGAGCTTCCGCGATATTCGCGCCGCCAACCAAAAGGCAGATAGCTATGATGTGCGCAAGGACCTGACTACACGCGGGCAATTGATCTTCGAAGACGCCTATGTGACGCGCAACGGGCGCGTGATCCCGGTTGAGGTCAGCAGCCGCATCGTCTATTTCAAGGGCAAGCGTGCCGTTGCCAGCTTTGCCCGCGATATCTCTCGCCGACGCGAAATTCAAGCTGCGGAAGTGGAGCAGCGCCAGCTTGCCGACGCCCTCGCCGGGGCTGCGGCTGCGGTCGCCAGTTCGCTTAAGCTGAACGAAGTCATCGAGCAGATTTTGCACCATGTCGAGCGAGTCGTAAGGAGCGACGCCGCCAACATCATGCTGCTGGATGCCGAATCTGCCCGCCTGGTCGGTCAGCGGGGTTACGATCATCGCCCGCACCGGGGCGGATTGTTATCCGTTTACGATCTGCGCAAAGCATGGTCGATGAGCAAAATCCTTGAAAGCGGCACGCCTCTGATTTTGCCTGACGTGCTGGATTTCCCGGATGAGTGGGAGCCGACACCGGAAACCCGCTGGATTCGCAGCTTCATCGGGATTCCGATCCGCGTGGAAGACGAGATTAT
>DAOTXA010000193.1:0-3802 GCA_034435595.1 Anaerolineae bacterium
CTTGACCCCTACCTATATCTGGCGAATCCGTCGGATTACAGTCAGGCGTTTGTGCTGGATAGTGGCGAGGAAATCTACTGTGACGACGCCGGTTCAGAAAGCCTATGCTGGAATACCGGGCTGGCCCTGGGCGGCTCTGAAGTATTCACGCAGGCCAACAACAATCTGCCGGGGGGCAACCTTGACGCCATGCTGACGATTCCGCTGGGAGGGCTGACGGTCACCAACGATGACCCGCAGTACTTCACTTTTATGATGACCAGCTACCAGCAATCTACGCAGGGTGAATACGCGATTGTGTTCCACCTGGGCACGCAGTAGTCTGCCAGAATGTCAGTGCTTTATATTGCGCTGGGCTAAAAGTGACCGTGAATCAAAAAGACCCGGCGAACCGGGTCTTTTGTGTTGTTGCTGGAATTTCTATCGAGCGATTTAGTACCCGGTGGAAGCGGCACCCGCACCATACAGCGGATCGTTGCCGTTGCCGTTGATAGGCTGAGCGCGGCGCTCAATTTCGCGTTTTACATGCGCCGGGTGCATAGAACCCCCGTTTTCACCGATGATAATTGCAGCGACACCGGCAACGTGCGGCGCAGCCATGCTTGTACCCGCAGACCAATACCAGCCGCCATTACCCGTGCTGAATACGAGGTCAAATGCCCAGCAAGGTGCTACCACGACAAGCGCACAGGCTTCGTTGCCGGGATACACGAAGTCACCACCGGGGCCGGAGACATCCACGCCGCTGCGTCCTATATTTGTATAAGATGCCTGACGGAACAAATCTGCACCGACCGGGTCAAGTGCCCATCCAACCGGGCCAGTAGCACTAACGCTGATGACATGCGGGAAGTCGCCAAGGAAATTGATGAGGCTGCCTGTCTTATCCAGATCAAGAGCATCGTTACCAGCTGATACGACGACGGTCGCACCCTGCTGGCGGGCATAACTGAAGGTACGGTTCATGAGCGCACGCAGCGCAGCGATCTCATTTGAACCCTGACCCTGACCTTGCTCAATGATGGTGCCGAGGCTCATGTTGATAACATCTGCGTCATTATTGGCAGCATAAATGATGCCTTCGACAATCCAGTCAAATTGACCGCTGCCCACAATTTCGGATAGCACCTTAACAAAGACAAGTTCGGCATCCGGTGCAACGCCGATGACCCCAAATGCGTTGTCAGCCGCAGCAATAGTTCCCGCGACGTGGGTACCGTGGCTGAAGGTATCAGGCAGGACGTAATCTGGTGTGCCTTCACCGGGGAGTGGCACAAAGCTGGTGCTCAGGCCAACGTTCAAATTCGGCAGCAGATCAGGATGATCCATGTCGAAACCTTCGTCAAGTACGAAAACCCGTACACCTTCTCCGGTCTGACCAGCGGCCCAGGCTTCCTGTGCGTTCACCGCGGTGTGGCCCCATTGAAGGTCAAAGAAAGTGTCATCATCGCCGGTGAAAGGCGGCTGTGGAATCGCATCAGCGACGACCTGCTCCGCAGGCTGCGGGCCAGCAACCGAGAAGTTTGGAATGACCGTTGCGTTCACGCTGTTGGCAAAGTTCGCGTTGCTGGCTTCAACCACGATGAGGCCGACTTCGGGAATCACGTTGGTGATAACGCCACCGGCGCGTTCAATGCGATTTTCAAGGCCGTTGGTATTGCCGTTGGCGATGACCAGATACGACTGGCTGTTGCCCTGTGCGCTGGCGACCGACACCGACAACATGGCGATGATAGCAAGCAGCGCGAAAAGTATAAATAAACGTTTCATAGTTGCTGATTCTCCCAAATCCTTGCAAACAAATGATGTAGTTGCCAGCACATCCCGACACGACGTGCGACAATGTAAGCGGAATATAAACTAATGTTAAACAAGTTGCAACAATGCGAAATCTTTAGCACACGCGGCTTAATGAATTACAATATTTTGACCTCATTAAGCCTTCGCTAATTGTATGCACTATTCGGGGTGATTCAGGGTGAAATTGGTGTAACCAAAACAATCTCATCGCATCTATGCCGGTGAGAGAGGATCATTATAAAGACTTGCGTGTGTACATTAAATCGGCTCAACACTTCTAATGTGGCAGGTCTTACGCAAACCTCAATTAAGTATCAACGGAGATTTTACCGATTTCAGAAATAAGTGCGTTGTGATCACTCATCCGTGCCGAAGATTTGCATCCACTCGTCTACTTCATCGGCGGAAAGATGTAAATCGGGGGATTCTTCCCGGCCCGGTTTGCGCGAGCGGGCGGGCTTCATTAAAAGGGTGGCGAATGCGGCAGACGACAGGGTCGGCATCCGGCAGCGCTGCGCGGTATGGGCGACCTGATTGTCTGACGTGACAACCGTCCACTCGCGTGGGTTGCGGGTCTTGTGGATGCGGTCCATGATAACGCGGTCGGCGTTGGAGTGGGCAGAGGCGAAGATCACCCTGACTTTGCCGTTGGACATCTTCGACGATCCACCGGGCAACCCGTGATCGAAGACGACGGTACATTTTTTGCCTGTCCGGGCGCAGAACCCGACCAGCTTTTGTACAAGCTGCGCCTCATCATTGGGGTCATCGAGTGAAATATCGGGTAGTTTGCCGATCAAGTTGTGTCCGTCGATGAGATAAGGCATGTCAAATCCTCGCATAGGCTGCCGCCTACTATACCAGATCACGCCCGCGTCATCCCTGCGTATTGCACCCGGCATTCTATAAACATTAAGCTGCGACATCCACCAGAACAATATGAACGATAGCAGGTTGAGCCTATTGCTTAGACTTCGCTAAATGTTGCAAGATCGTTTCCCTTTTATAACACCGCCAAGTTAAGATTTTGTTGTACGATGGGGCTATTACGTCCACCAATACTGTCCAAAAGGAAGCGCCCGTGACCGATACTGTGCTGCTCACAGGCTATCGCAATACCATCCACGAGACAATCGATCTCGCCCGCGAAAACGGGCTGGGGATCGAGGTGATGCAGTTCGCCATGCCCGATATCCTTGATGGAGACTGGCAGGCGGAGGTCACGCGCTACCGTGATCTACTGAAAGATATCAGCCGGGTGTCGCTGCATGGCCCATTCATCGACACGGCGTCTGGCAGCCCGGATGATCGTGTCAATGCGGTGGCGAAGGACCGCTATCGTCATGCCATCGACATCGCTGTCGAACTCGGCGCAGAGGTCATCGTGTTTCACGCCAATTTCATCGGCTCCCTGCGCAACGATATATACCGGCAGGGCTGGCACAATCGCAACGTCGATTTTTGGGGCGAGATGGCGACCTATGCCCGCGTGCAGGGGCGTGTTATTGCGTTGGAAAACATGTGGGAGTACGAGCCGCAGATTCTAAGCGACCTGCTGGCAGCGGTCAATCAATCCTCGTTTATGGCCTGCCTGGATGTGGGACACTCGTCTCTGTTCGGCGACGACCATCTCGAACTTAGCGATTGGATCGACGCGCTAAAGCCCTGGTTGATCCACACTCACATGAATAACAATGACGGGCGCGTGGATGAGCATCACGGTTTTGAGTGGCCCGGTGGCGTGCTGGATTATCACGCGATTTTGAAGCAGGTCCGTGCCCTCGACCCGCCGCCAAATATCGTCCTCGAAATGTGGGATGTTGATGAAATGCGTGCCAGCTTGCCCTATCTCGAAATCAGCGACAAAACGCCCACCAAGTAGGCGGGTTGCGCTAAAGCAAAACGCCCCCGATGGAGAGCGCGTCTGATGTTGTGATTTGCATTGTCTACGTCCTGACTGTTCGCCCGATTGATGCTCTCATCGTAGCAAAAATCAGGGGGT
>DAOTXA010000194.1:0-3435 GCA_034435595.1 Anaerolineae bacterium
GATGTGCCGTCTTCCATAATGCGGACGACCGAGCCGGAATTCGGGACCGGGCCTTCCTGCGTGAACATACCGAACTGAACGGCATACAGGTTGCCGTCTGGTCCACGGGTCACATCGGTGACCATCGTCAGACCGGGCGCAAACATACTGATTTCACCCTCTGCGCTTACCTGCATGATGCTGGCACTGCCGGGGATAAAGGGCGCACCACTGAGCAATGACACGAGGAATGAACCGTCTTCATTGGTAATGACGCCGGTGGGCACCGGGTCGGTGATCGCTTCACCACCTCGGAAGGGGTTCGGGAAAACACCGGGCAGGCCATCAAAGGCGGCTACAGTAGCCGTCTCGCCAGTTGCCGGGTCTACGCTGATGAGCGCATTGGCAGCGGCGTCAGCCACGTAAAGCAGACCATCGGAACCAGCAGCAATGCCATAAGGATGCGTTTCCAAGTTGGTCGTTTCATCGGGGTTGTTTTCGAGTTCATGCGCCCAAAAATCAGCAACCGATGTCACTTCTCCATCGGTGATAGAGACAACCTCACTGTAATTGTCAATCGTTACTTCATCCCCAAGGAAGCTGATCCACACGCCTACGGTCACATACAGCGTGCCATCAACTTCAACCAGACGGGCACCACCCAGGAAATCTTGCCCGACAGCAATCGAGGGCAGCATGGCAACTACAGACTGTTCGCCATCCGTTGACAGCGCAACGACCTGCGAGGTGATGCCGAAGGTGGCTGGTTCTGTCTCAAATGTATTAGGATTGACAAATTCAGTTTCTTCATCGCCACCGAAGCCGCTGTCTACGACATAGAGGGTGCCATCTTCGGCAATGTATAGACCCTGTGGGCCGTTCAAGCCTTCAATGACAATGTCACCGGTCAGTTCAGGCGGTGGTGGCGGACCATCCTGAGCCAGCATAGGTACCGTAAATAATATTAAGATGAGCGTTAGGATTGTGAAGCGGGAATGCATTGTGATGTATTCTCCTGAGTGTGTGGGTAGAGATATAAAAAATGTAGTGAAGCCGTACACGTTGCGACCATACACCCATTATATATCGTTATATTCCGAAATATCTGTTTACTCTCATAAACTAAGGTGAGATCGGATAATCGCGAATATATGCCAACATAACATACCAGTTCCTTCATCCTAGCTTGACTTATCCCCATCGCCCCGCTATCGTGACCGCATTCACAGATAGGCAGGGCGACGGGAGTCTTCACGCATGGCAATTCCCCTAAAATATGGCGCAAATCCACACCAGAAACAGGCCGAGATGATCATCCCCGACGAGGCCGGGTTTCAGGTCTTAAACGGCACGCCGGGATTTATCAATTTGCTGGATGCATTCGGGGCTTGGCAGTTGGTGCGCGAACTGCGTGCGGCGACCGCGCAACCAAGCGCGGCGAGCTTTAAGCACACGAGTCCTGCCGGGGCCGCGATTGCACGCCCCATGAGCGAAGCCTACAAGCAGGCGATGCTGATTCCGAGCTTTGAGCTTTCCCCGGTGGCGACGGCCTACGCCCGCGCCCGTGGTGGCGACCGCATGAGCAGCTTCGGGGATGCGATTGCTGTTTCTGAGGTGGTAGACGTGTCGCTGGCGAAGTTCATCAAACGCGAGGTCAGCGATTTGATTATCGCCCCCGGCTATGACCCGGAAGCGCTCGACATCCTCAAAGCGAAGAAAGGCGGCGGCTATCTCGTTTTACAGATTGACCCGGCTTATGACCCGCCCGAACTCGAATCCCGCGACCTATTCGGCTTCACACTGACACAGACCCGCGACGATTCCGTAATTGACGGCGCTTTGTTTCAAAACATCGTCGGTAGGGTGGATACGCCACTGACGCCGGAAATTGTCGAAACGCTGATTGTGGGCAACATCGCGCTAAAGTATACGCAGTCGAACAGCATTTGCATCGCTTACGACGGGCAGGTCATCGGCATGGGCGCGGGGCAGCAAAGCCGCGTTCACTGCACCAGGCTCGCCTGTGATAAGGCAGACAAGTGGATGTTGCAACAGCACCCCAAAACGCTGGAACTCGCCTACAAAAAGGGCACCAAGCGGGTGGATAAAGCCAGCCTGGTAGATCGCTACTTGCTGTGGGAGGAACTGACCGAATTCGAGCGCGAGGATGTGCGCGATCTGCTAGAAGACGAGCCAGAACCCATCACTATCGCTGAACAACTTGACTGGGTGAAGCAGTTCGAGGGCATTGCCCTGTGTTCGGACGCGTTCATCCCCTTCCGCGATAACATCGACCGGGCCAGCCGTAGCAACGTGAAAATCATCACACAGGCGGGGAATTCATTGCGCGACGAAGATGTCACCTCCGCTGCCGATCACTATAACATGACGATGATCCACACCGGGCTGCGACTGTTCACGCATTAGGCGCTAATATACTCACAAATCTCGGCGCACTGCGACCTTCGAGTCATCAATGGTGATGCCCAGTCCCGGCGTGTCGGGCAGACCAAGCATCCCGGCTTCGGGTTCGTGCATCTCGGTGTGGAACCATTGTTTGGCCCGCTGGTGCAGCACCAGATATTCAATCAATGGGACAGCCGCGGGCGATTCCGCAGCGGCGACATGGAGCGCTGGTAACAGTGAATGTCCATGCGCGACATGCGGCACCTCGAAAGCCGAACACAGTGCAATGATTTTGCGTAGTTCGGTGATACCGCCGCACCAATCAGGGTCGGTCTGTACGGTATCCACCGCTCCCGCAGTTAGCAGTTCGCGGACCTGCCAGCGCGTATAAACATGTTCGCCTGTTGCCAGTGGAATACTTGCCGCCTGCTTGATCTTGACGAAGCCACCCACTCTTTCGGGCGGGATCGGTTCTTCTAACCATGCCGGATGATACGGGGCGATCCGGCGTGCGATTTCGCTGGCGTAGGTGACGTTCCAACCCATGAAGGCGTCAAACATCAGCGGATACGTTTCGCCAACGGCATCGCGCAGGGCACGGACCAGGGCTACGTTTGCCGCCACACCCGCTGCACCGTGTGACGGGCCATACCGGAAGAACCACTTTTGCGCGGTGTAGCCCATGTCTTGATATGCGACCGCTGTCGCCGCCGCCTGTTCAGGATTGATGCTGTGACCGAGCATACTTGCGTAGGCCGGAAGCTGTCTGCGCGTTGGTCCGCCCAGCAGACGATATACCGGAACGCCAAACAACTTGGCCTTTAAATCCCACAGGGCGCAATCGACCGCACTGACCGCCGTCATAAAATAACCGGATCGCCCGTGACGGTCTTCGCGGATCATTTTGTCGTAGACGCGTTCGGTCGCCAGCGCGTCGTGGCGGACCAACACGCGCCGCAATGTGTTCAAGATGATCGGCACCTGAAAGCGCTCAATGGGGCCAAAGATGCCGGTGGCTTCCTTCGTCACCACTTCGACGTAGATCGCCTT